>JAFUKV010000309.1 GCA_017467745.1 Bacteroidaceae bacterium
ATTTACTAAAAATTCATGCGCCGAATATGAAATATTACCAAGAATTTATTTTAAACGTTTTAGGCACAATAGAAAGTCTCGGCTCCATAGAAAGCGTTTTCGTAATGGATGAAGTGAAACACGAATACGGCATCCGCATTTAATTATATTACGCCATATTGCAAATAAAAATAACATCGGCAATACAATTATAATACATCCGACACACATTCATACAAATCTTTTTTGTTTCCAAGTTGCACACAAATAAATGGGGCTGCCGGACAAATGCCAAGCAGACCCATTTTTCACGCACAAACTATCTATCAACTTAACACAAAGCTACTTTTTCAGAATCAAGACTTCCGCATCTCCAAAATTATCGTAACCGGAAACTATTACTTTGTCACCCGGTTTCAGCCCGTCTATTATTTCATACTGCTGCGGATTTTGCCGTCCAACAGATATGGGTACGCGAATCGCTTTATCTCCAGCTTCATTGACCTTATATATCCACTGTCCCCCATTGCTTTGGAAAAAATTTCCGCGAGGTATTACAACTGCATCTTCCGGTTGTCCCAATTCTATTTGCACTCTATAACTTTTACCTACCCGAACATTATCGGGCATTTCTCCGGCAAAAACCAAATCGACGGCAAACGTACGGTCTTTTACCTCAGGAACAACTTTGGTTATTTTCAAGGGGAATTTCGTTCCTTGATAATTTATCGTAGCCGGTAATCCGAGAGTAACACGGTCTATATAGTATTCGCTGAGTGCAGTACTTATTTTATATTGGTCAAGCACTTTAATATCTCCGATATTACTACCGGCCGAAACCTGTTGACCGGGAGTAACGCCTATATCGCTCAACTGTCCGGAAATAGGCGCATACACAACTAATTTATCCAAACGTTCGCGCACACGGCTGAATTTCTTTTTCTCGCGTTCCAAATCGCTTTCCATCAAATCACGACGTATAACGCTGACAGCAGAATCGTGTTTTAACCCTTCTCGCTGTAATTCCGCCGACTTCATATTAAACTCATATTCATCTCGCTTAACCTCCAATTGCGCTTTACTGGTAATACCCATATTAAATTCTTCAACGTCTACATCGTATTGCTTTTGCAATTTTTTCAGTTGATACTCATTTTCGAGAATCTGTTTTTTCAGATTCAAACTTTGCTGTTCCATCGTAATCGCTTTTTCTTGATATGATACCAACTGTTTTTCCAAATCATCACGCTGATCCTCAATTGTACGTACCAACTCCGGATTATCAAGCACCAAAATAGTATCTCCTTTTTTCATCATGCTACCCACCTCTCCTACAATACGAGCAACACTTCCAGACTCCTGCGCATTAACTTTTATCGTTAAAATAGGATGTACTAAACCCTCAACATCAACATATTCGAGAAATTTATCGTTTTTTACCTCTTCAATAATCAGAGAATCTACCTCCACTCTCAGCTTTTTCGCACCGGAAGTAGAAACAATTACATAAATAAGTAAAATTAAAAATGCAACCCCGCTGGCAATATAATATTTATAGCGTATTAGCGGATGCTTTTTTTCAATCGGTCTGTCCATAATCGTAAATTTATTTAGTTTTTTATTATTTCATCAAAACACTATAATCTTCTGTAATCTCCATATTCTTCTCAAAATCGAACAGCGTCAAACTGCGAATCATATAATAATATCCCCAATATGAAGCCAAAGACGAGATATATCCGCGTTTAGCCGAATCACGCTCAGAGATGGCGGAATTCAAATCGAGGATAGTCGATTTACCGGTTATATACAACTGCCGAGCTATATCATGCCGCCGTTCGGACGTCATATCCGTTTTTTGAGCTATCAATACTTTGGATGACTGTAAATTAAACTGTTTTACCGTACGAATGATATTTTGCTCAAAATCCACTTTATCTTGTTCTAATTTCGTTAACTCGGCTTCCCGTCCGCTTTTCGCCATTTTTACCTTTCCGCGACCTCGCCCCCAATCTACAATGGGCAACGATAAACTAATACTGGCATATTGCTGGTCTAACGGATCTCTGTACGATTCTCCTATCTGCTCGCCGGTTTGAGTTAACCCGAACTGTAAATAGATGCTCGCTTTCAAACCAGCCTCAGACTTTGCATATGAAACAGAACGGTCTGTTTCTATACGACGCAACTCCATCGTTTCCAAATCCGGATTATTTTCATACGCATAACGCAACGCTGAATCTATATTTACCGTAAATTGCGGCACGACGCTCTCTATTTCAAGATCTATTTCAACATCATCCTTAATCCCTAAATATGAACGCAATACCTGCATATTATTTTCCACCTCTATTTGAGCGTTCATCATATTATTTTCTTCCGACAAACGTTGTATTTCATGCTGCAACATATCGTTTTCCGTAGTTACACCGATATTATAACGTCCCTGAGCTACACGATATAACGTATCGGCATTAGCATAATTATAACTAGCTATATCCCAATTGGTCTTTGCCAAAGCTAAATTGAAAAAATAATTCGTTGCTCGGGAAGCTACCAGTTCAAGCGATTCTACATACGTTTTTTTAGCCCGCTGATAATACAAAGGCTCTGTTTTGCGCGCCCATTTCATATAATTATAACCGAACAAATTTTGCGAATATCCCACAGTTATCAAATTCGTTTTATAAGACGTGGTATTATTACTCAACAAATCCAATCTATCTACACTACTGCTCAATGTCAACGTACCTCCTGTAAATGCTATATTCTGACCGATAGAGAGAGATGCGTCTGTTGTCAACAATTGCTGCTCTACATATCTTTCCGAACCATCTGACAGCGTAACTTTATTGATAGCTCTATTCAACGTAGGATTAGACTTTAACGTCAACGACGGCAAATAATCGGCCTTATATGAACGGTACTGCCAATAACTGGATCTAAAATTTTCTCTCGCCGTCAACACATCGGGCGACTTTTCTTGTGCCAATCGAATAGCCTCTTGTAAGGTCAATTTTAATTTTTCTCCCTGCGATTGAACAGAAACGCAAAAGCTAAAAGTAAATACAATTGCAACAAATATATTTTTCATACACTTAAATGTTTTTAGTTATATCTATACAAATCTCGTGCCAAATTTTCAAACTACTATAAATCAAATATATAAAACACAATTAAAAGAATCATAGTGTTCAAAAACACACCAAATATGTGCGAAATCGCACATACAAGTTATCATTTTAATACGTATCTTTGACAAAACTCAATCAAGAAGAAAATAGTATGGAAAGTCTGGGAAAATTATTGATTATAGATGACAATGAAGATGTGTTGTTCGCCCTCAATTTGTTGTTAGAGCCTTACGCTGAGAAAATAAAGGTTACAACCTCGCCTGAACGCATCGCATATTTCATGAGCTCCTACAACCCGGATATCATATTATTGGATATGAATTTCAGCAAAGACGCTATCAGCGGACAAGAAGGTTATTTCTGGCTCAAACGTATTTTAAATACAGATCCGGACGCCATCGTCATACTTATGACTGCTTACTCCGACACCGATAAAGCAGTAAAAGCCATTAAATCCGGAGCTATCGATTTCATTACAAAGCCATGGGAAAAAGAGAGATTGTTAAGTACGCTTTCATCTGCCATGAAACTACGTAACACACGTACAGAAATCAGCTCTTTAAAGCAACAAGTAGCGGCTATAACATCGGAGAAAGACCGAAATCATGAAATCATAGGCGAATCACAACCGATGCTAAAAATATTCGAAACTATCGAAAAGTTATCTAATACAGATGCTAATATATTGATTTTAGGAGAAAACGGAACAGGTAAAGACCTAGTAGCAAAAGCCATTTACAGGAACTCTCCCCGAGCCAATTCCGTGTTTATCGATCTGGATGTGGGCAGCATTCCGGAAACACTATTCGAAAGTGAACTTTTCGGTTACGAAAAAGGGGCTTTTACCGATGCACGAAACGAGAAAGCGGGACGAATGGAAATTGCTTCCGGCGGAACTCTATTTTTAGATGAGATAGGTAACCTGTCGACCCCTATGCAAGCAAAACTCTTAACGGCTATCGAAAAACGAAAAATATCCAAATTAGGAAGTACGAAAACTATTAATATAGACGTTCGACTGATTTGCGCGACGAACGCCGATTTACACAACTTAGTATCCGAAGGCACTTTCAGGCAAGACCTACTTTACCGCATCAATACAATAGAAATACATATCCCCCCTTTACGGGAACGAGGCAACGATGTTATTCTTTTAGCTAACTTCTTCTTAAAACGTTACGCTCAGAAATACAAAAAAGAGATTAGAGGTTTGCTAAAAGACGCTCAAAAAAAATTATTGCAATATACATGGCCGGGAAATGTAAGAGAATTGCAACACGCCATAGAAAGAGCCGTCATATTGGCGGATACAAATTTTATTCGGGCAGACAATTTCTTATTACAACCGACCACATTAAAAAAGAATCAAGACAACGATTCTCTAAACCTTGAACTTCTTGAAAAAGAAGCTATCGACAAAGCTATGAAACGTTGTAACGGCAATATAAGTCAGGCTGCCGATTTGCTGGGTATAACCCGGTACGCATTGTATCGGAAAATCGAAAAAATAAGTCTCAAATATCATGAAAAGTTATAAATTGCGACTCGCCGTTCAGGTAACTTTAATTTTAATCTTATCCGGATTAACGGCCTATTTAATAGCCAAACATTACTATTTCAGTGCGTTTTTTTCGATAAGCTCTATTATCATATTGGCCTTTATCATGTATAGATATATCAAAAAAGCCATAGAAGTAATGGAGCGAATAATAATGATAATACAATACGCCGACTTCAATGTCTCGTTTCGCCGTTCTATTAAAGAAAAAGAATTTAATCACTTATGTGAAATGATGGATAATGCCATATATACATTTCGCAACAAACTGCATAACTTAGAAATAGACCATCAATATTACAATACGCTATTGAATGCCATAGATTCAGGATTATTGGTAATAAATAGCAAGGGAGGAATACAATGGATTAACCAAGCCGCATTAAAAGAGTTCGGAAAAACGCATATAGACTATATTTCAGAATTAAGCGACGTACATCCGGAATTACCCAATATTTTATCAAACTTAAAAGCGGGCGACATCAAAATATTGAATAACACAAAACAAGATTTTAAATATGAACTGATCATCACAGGTATTTCTTTTTACGTTCATGGAAAAGAGTTGCTTCTTATAAGCCTGAAAAATATA
>JAFUKV010000310.1 GCA_017467745.1 Bacteroidaceae bacterium
CGCCTCCGCCGCAAATGCAGTAGTCTATTTTATTTGCTACTTCTGAGGCATATTGATTTGTTACTCGATACGTTTCAAATGTTGGAGGATTTCCTGTGTCAAAGTTTGCTTTATAGCTGTCAGAAAGAAAGAATCCTACTTGCGGACCCAGATTGAAGAACCCTCTGATTCGATTGTTGCCGAAAAAAATATGTGTCATAAAAGGCAATTCAATATAGTGTAGGGAGCGGGAATAAGAGTATGGTTCGCCTTCAAAATTTTCTTTCCATCCATGTTGGGCGTAATTTAATTCTACTTGAAAACCGAAATATTTTTCTTCTATATATCGGAATCGAGCACCCATCGAAGCACCCATCTTAAAACCTTGTTTTACCGATGGTTTCATACTGACCTTTGATAACGTAACACCTCCTCCCGCACCTACGGATATTTCTTTCGGGTATTTAGTCTGCGCCTTTGTAGAAAAGGAAAGCACGCAACAAAATATAATTATGATTCCGTATATTCGTTTCATCTGAGTTTGATCTTTTCTATTGAATAGTCAGGACGGAAATTGACAAAATAAATACCTTTATTAATGAATCCGCTCCAATTGTTAATGCGTTGGAAGTAGAAATCTGTTTGTATGCTCCTTGCATTAATCTGGTCAAGTTGCGTCTCGAAGTTACGACCGTATTTCCACAGAGCATTTAAAAAATACATACCGGTATCAAACCCTAAAATTCCGAATTTCGGGCTGGCGTTTATCAATTCTTTGCTATACCAATATTTGAATTTTTGATAGAAAATCTCGGTTTGCTTATCTGTCGGGTCTATGTAAAAGCGGGTATAAATATATGTGTCTAATATGTAAAAACTTTCAATGAAAGAAGATACGTTTTTTTGCCATTCGGGATAGCCGAATAGTGATAAAACCAAATCGGGATGTTCTTCTTTTACTTTACGCAATTCCGGTAATATTTTTGAAAGTACAGATATGTTTTCGGAAGTTGGAACCAATAAAATAGGTTGATTTATACTGGTAAGAACCGCTGCGTCATTAGCCAATATTTCATTTAACGTGTGTTCTGTATATGGAAGCGATTGTCGGTTTAAATCTGTTTTTAGGGTTGTAATGAAATCTTTCTTATCGTTAGCATTTTCATCTTTTATGAAAACAACTTTTCTGTCTTTAAAGCGATTGCAAAATTCTTGCGTTGTTTCTGCGTACAGGTACGGATGAGGAATGTTGGTTTGAAAGATATGCGCATTGTTTGTAACCTCTTCGTTTTTCAAAGAGAATACATTTACCATATTGATATTGTTCTGTATGGCGAAATCGGCTACGATTTTGATGAGGGCGTCGTCAACTGGACCTATAATCAAGTCGAAATTCTTTGCTTCGGGTTTATTTAAAATTGTTTTTACCGTATTTTTTGATTTTTCAGTATCGTACACATACAGATTTATAGATACACCTTGTTTTTTTAAGCTGTCTACCGCTAATAAGAAACCTTCATAATATTCTACGTATAAAGAAGATTCTACGCTTTCCGGTTGATTTAGCATAAATGGAAGCAACAGAGCAACGGTAATTTCGTTTTTCTTTTGAACTTCATTTATTTTATTGTAAATGTCATTTATTAAACGAGTGGAATCTATTGTAGGTTTTATTTCAGTTTCCGGTTGTTTATAATCTTCTTCTAATGTAGCCGTTTCTTCGGTAGGGATGTTTATAATATCGTTTTTCGACAATTTAGTCAATCCCGGATTGCTGTCTAATATGCTTTGTATAGACACATTGAACTTCTGGCTGATACTGAAAAGCGTTTCTTTCCGTTTTACTTTATATTGTATATATGTAGGTTTATGTTTGGGTACATCTTTTATGATTTCCTGTTCAATAATCTCTTCCGGTTGTAAATCTGGGATAATACGTATCACTTTTCCTATGGTGAAAGTACCCGGTGTTAGTCCCGGATTTTCTATCATGATAGACTCTATGGTACTATTGTATTTTTTTTGTACGGAAAATAATGTTTCTTTTGGAGCGATAGTATGGTAGACATATTTATTGTCGGTATTTGTAGAAGCGTTACTGTCGCTTTGGGGTATTCTAAGTTCAAAACCTATTTTAATGCCTTTGTCGCTGCTGGGATTCAATTCTATTAATTTTTGAGTAGTTACATGGTACATGTTGGCGATAGCATACAGCGTTTCTCCCGGTTGTACGGTATGGATAAATATATTTTCCGATTCAGACGGCGCTTTTTGCGCATTGACGGGAATCAATAATTCTTGATTACCTTTCAATCCGTATTGTGCATCGGGATTATATTTTAAAATTTCTTCTTGTGTTGTGTTGAACTTACGGCCGATAGCGAAAAATCCCTCACCGCTAACAACATGATAAATGTAAAACTCTTTGCCGTTTATTGTCTTTTTAGGATAGTTGATGTTTTGGGCAAAGGTAGAAATGGTAATTCCTATAAAAAGAAATAATAACGTTATATGTTTGATTGTCATATAGTCAAGCCTATTATCAAAAACGTATATATAATAATTGGACAAATGTATGAAAAAAAAACGAGTTAGCGGAGCTATTTACGGGGAGTTTTTTGTAAAACGAATATCATGTTAGAACAGACCTTTTAAATATATATTTTTCTTTTTTATTGATTTCTTTTGCTGAAAATGCCGTACCTTTGAACTCCGTTTTTCGAATAGCCTTAACAGGCGTTTTGTATTTAATTTTCATATAATGAGCAAAAAAACTTTTTTTACCGGATTTTTTACGATGATGATATGTGCTGCGTCAGATTTGTATTTCTGATCACGTAGA
>JAFUKV010000311.1 GCA_017467745.1 Bacteroidaceae bacterium
CCGTAGTTGTTTCACCTTTTCTATAAGGTTTTATAAGCAGATTTTCTCCTTTTACCACAGGCAGAAACAGTTGCTTTTTCGATTCCCATTTCGCTAAAAACGAGGCCGTTTGTAATTCGTCCGGTAAAGCGTGATATAGTAAAATCTTTTCAGCAGTTTCGAACAGAGGTAATTGTTCTAAATTAGATAACGCTTGTAACGATAGCGCCTCTTTTTCAGCAGGCGTTATCGTTTGTTTACGTTGCGCTATGACTGCTCGTAAACTTTTTTTAGCGTCTTTCAAATTCATTTTTCTGTCCCTGTTTCTTTATTTTCCTGTCGAACGGGAGCTTCCGGATAACTTTTTCCGTCTCTTAATATCTCCTGTGCTTTGAGTATCGTTTTATCGCTTTTTGAAAGAACCTTGTAGAAGTCGTTTTCCTCTAAGGTGTTGCGGATGATATATGCGTACAAAGCCTCTGAAATCAGTTGTTTGGAAATCTGGATGTATACAGGACGACGTTTGATTCCTTTGCTCTGCGCATAGTTGACAAATTCTTCCAGCAAAGGTTGGCTTTGCAGATATTCCAACAAACTGCCGCAGTCGGCGTATTGTTTCAATGTTTCGCGGTTCTTATCGGCATATTCGAAAGCGAAACGGTATAAAACGCCGGTATTCATTACTTGTAAATAGTAGGTCGTAATGTTTGTCGTATCACGAGGAACAAATATATCGGGAGTGATACCTCCTCCTCCGTAAACCGTGCGGCCGTTATATGTTTCGTATCTGAGAGAATCATTTTGTTTGATACTGTCTTGTGAGAGAAGTTCACCGTGTTCTAACCGGGAGATATAGTCGAGTTCGTACTCTTCGGATTCGCCTAACTTGTATTCACGTTGAATAGACCGTCCCGAAGGCGTGTAGTATCTGGCTATTGTCAGCCGTATGGCCGATCCGTCGGCAAAAGGTATTTGCTGCTGTACAAGGCCTTTTCCGTAAGAACGTACACCGATGATGGTCCCTCTATCGTTGTCTTGAATTGCGCCTGCGAAGATTTCACTGGCAGATCCTGACCATTCATCCATTAAAACAACAATCGGGTTGGTCTGGAATGCTCCTGTTCCGTTTGAGATGGCTTCGTTTCTGGGCGAGGCTATTCCTTCGGTATATACAATTAATCTGTCTTTTGGAAGAAACTCGTTTACCATATTGATGGCTTCGTCCATGTAACCGCCTGAATTACCTCTGAGGTCGATGATATAATTAGAAGCTCCGTCATTTCTCAATTGGGCGAGGGCGTTCATAAATTCGGTGTATGTAGTGCGTCCGAACCGGCTTATTTTAATATATCCGGACTGGTCGTCTATCATAAACGATGCGTCTAAACTATTGAGGGGTATGTCGCCTCGTGTAATTTCGAACGGCAGTAAATCTTTGGATGTAGCCCGTTTCACACCCACTTTCACAACCGTCCCTTTCGGTCCGCGCAATCGGGTGGAAATATCGTCCATTACGACATCTTTTCCTACATAAGTAGTATCGTTTATTGTAACGATGCGGTCTCCGGCCAGTAAACCTACTTTATCGGATGGACCTCCGGGTATTACGCTAACTACGGTCACCGTATCGATAGCCATGTTGAATTGTATGCCGATACCGCTGAAACTACCTTCTAACGGTTCGTTTATCTTTTGAAATTCAGATGCTTTTATATATATAGAGTGCGGATCTAACTCTTTCATTATTTTCGGCATTACCTTTTCTATTATGTCGGTAGGGTTTACCGAGTCTACATAATGCCGATCTATAATGTTTATTAAGTTATCTATCTTATTTTGCTCGGATAGAGACGAAAAATTTCTATTCGAAAGGCTGATGCGAGTATAAAAGTTTCCGGCGTATATTCCTGCACATACCGCTACGGCAATAATTACCGGTAACCATACAAATCTTTTTTTTGAAGGTGAATTATTCATTTCTCGGTTTCTTTTAAGTCTAAATATTCTACTTGAATGCCGGCTTTTTTCAATAGATTCAGTCCATCTTGCAATCGGTAATACTCTCCGAATACGACGCGGGTAATTCCCGATTGGATAATGAGTTTGGAACATTCAATACATGGCGATGACGTAACATAAAGGGTAGCGCCTTCGCTATTATTCCCCGAACGGGCTATTTTAGTAATGGCGTTGGCTTCGGCATGTAAAACGTAAGGGTGGGTGAGTCCCGTTTCGTCTTCACATTTGTTTTCAAATCCCGAAGGCGTTCCATTGTATCCGTCGGAGATAATCATGTTGTCTTTTACCAAAAGGGCGCCGACTTTTCTCCTGTCGCAATAAGAGTTTTCTGCCCATATCATGGCCATGCGCATATAACGTTGGTCAAGAGCCTGTTGTTTATCCATTCTTTAAGTTTGTTTCCGTTGGTTCTTTTTACCGGTTAAAAGATAACCGGAATAAAGAGATATGTCCGGCTTACCTTTTCCCGTTCCAAACCCGATGACGGTTGTGGAATTGTTTTACAAAAGTAGGATAACTTTATGAATCCTCAGAGGTTTAAATAGATTTTTTTATTTCTTTATTTTCATATTGCAGTGTTTTTATTGTCAGAAATCTGTAATGCGGATATATCGTTTTCTTGTATCATTTTCAATGCGCAATCATAACCGTGCTGATAAAGATCTATTAATTTTTGCGTATTTTTTTCCAACCGGTCTACATGCAAAGGCATTTCCGGACGGATAACAATTAAGTTTCCGGCCTCTTCTTCTTTTTCGATGTAAGACAGTGTTTGGTTGTATTCTGCCGGACGGATAAGTAACTGGGCTTTTAATGCCGGATATTTACGATATAAGAAAGGTATATTTCGTACTTTTTCTTTTTTCCGATACCCTTTGTTTCGAGTCAGTACTACGATATTTTTTCGGTAGCCTAACGCTATGGCATGTTTTATTGGGATTGGATCGCAGACGCCACCGTCTAACATCGGTTTTTTATCTATATATACAATAGGGCTTATAAACGGCAGACTGCTTGATGCCCGACAAATATCCAGCAGCCTTTTTTTATTGGAAGTTTCCGAAAGGTATTCCGCTTTTCCGGTACGGCAATTGCTGGCAACCATCTCGAACTTAGTAGTCGAGTAAAAATAAGCGTCGAAGTCGAAGGGCAATATTTTCATCGGGAATTCATCGAATAAAAAATTGAAATCAATTAAATTTTTTTGTTTCAATAAATGCCTGAAACCGATGTAATCGTATTTTTTCAACATCTCGATATTGCTTGTTCTGGCGCGTCCTCTTTGTCGGGAGATGTATGATAAACCGTTGCTTGCTCCCGCAGAAACTCCGATAGCGTAAGGAAAGTAAAGTTTTTTATCCATGAAACAATCCAATACTCCGGATGTAAACACACCTCTCATGCCTCCGCCTTCTAAAACCAATCCGGTATTTTTATCTAAAACCATATATGTTTTTTGTTATATCGTTTCTCAAAGTTAAGAAAATATGCCGAGTATTATATGGATAAAAAGAAAAATCGCCTCAATGTATAAAACATAGAGACGATTTTATATATTTAGTTCAGCATAATGTATCAGTCTCTTCTGTTTAAATAAATCAGAATATAGTACACTAATGTAGCGATAGAGCCTAATGCCGCTACTACATAAGTGTATGCTGCCCATCGAAGAGCATCTTGCGCTTTATCGTGCGTATATACGTTTGTTACGCCGGCGTTGCTTAACCATACTAATGCTCGGGAGCTTGCGTTGATTTCTACCGGTAACGTTACTATACTGAACAGGGTGGTAACGCCGTATAAAGCAATTCCGAATAACAGTAAGCCCGGAACGCTTTCTAACATTAAAATACCGGCTAATAATACCCAACTCATCCACTGCGAAGCAAAACTTACCGCCGGAACTAATTTTGACCGTAGCGTAAGAAAAGTATAAGCGTTGGCGTGTTGTACGGCGTGTCCGCATTCGTGGGCGGCTACTGCCGCTGCCGCTACGCTGTTGCCATAGTAAACGTCTTTGCTTAGATTTACGGTTTTGGTAGTCGGGTTATAATGGTCGGTTAAACGGCCTTCTGTCGATATAACGCTGACATCGGTAATACCATTGTCCCGCAACATTTTTTCCGCAATATCTTTTCCTGTCAATCCGTTAGGAATAGCTACTTTGGAATAATTTTCGAATTTGGTTTGCAAAACTTTCTGCACCAGAAAGCTAATAAGCGCAAACGCGATAAATATTACATAAATCATATTCTATCTCTTCTTTATTTACATTTGCAAATGTAGAACAAATCTCTTGCCAATATAGTTAATGTCATGCCCTTTTATGAATAAATTGTGTTAAATGGCTTCTTTTTTAAGAATGTTGGGCTTTAAAAAGAGATAAACGCTTATCTAATAGGTCGTA
>JAFUKV010000030.1 GCA_017467745.1 Bacteroidaceae bacterium
CCAATCCGCAAAATCTTCCTCATCTTCCCGAGAAAGAGAATATTGAAATCCCGTTTTTCGGAATGTATCCGGTAACGACTAAACATGTTATCGCATTACAGAATGATGTGTCGACCAAATATCAGGCTTATATAAACGTTCAAAATGAACTGACCGCCGCATACAACGAATTGCGTAACGAACTGGCGAAACAGAAATTCAATAAAACGTTCGCTGAACTGAATGATGAAGGAAAGAAAGCTATTTTAGCGATTTATCCCCGCCGTATTTCGGAAGCGGAAGAGTTGGATTATTACAGTCAACCCAAATAAAACGAATAATATGGGAAAGTTTAAAAGAACGGGAGGGCGGGAGGTTCCGCCGTTAAATACATCTTCTTTACCTGACCTTATTTTTACTTTGCTGTTCTTTTTCATGATAACTACCAGCATGAAAGAGACTTCTTTGATGGTGGATATAGATCCTCCTTTGGCAACGGAATTGACTAAATTAGAAAAAAAATCGTTGATTACTTATCTGTATATAGGTAAACCGATCGGGCATTTCGCTCAGAAGTTAGGCGCGGAAAACCGTATACAGCTCAATGATAAGTTTATAGACGAATCGGATATTGAGAGAGAAATGATTCGTGAAAGGGCTGCTATGAAAGAAGAAAATCAAGGTTATATGCAGGTTTCCATTAAGGCCGACCGTGGTACAGAAATGGGAATTATTTCCGCTACTAAGGAGGCGTTGAAACGGTCTAATAACTTGAATATAGTTTATTCTGCACGTAGCAGGGGTAATGAATAACAAACCGATACAAAAAACGGGACTACGTATCAATTGAGTAGTCCCGTTTTACATTATATTAATCTGAATTTTAGGCTAATCGGCGAGAACCGTCTCCTATACGTACGGGATATACTTTTGGAGATTTTCCGAATTTTTTAGTGAACTCGCTCACTGCTTTTTCTATGAACGCGTCATATTTCGCTTCGGGTACCAAATTAATGGTACAGCCGCCGAAACCGCCGCCCATAACACGCGAACCTGTTACACCGCATTCTTTTGCAACGTCGTTCAGGAAGTCGAGTTCTTCGCAACTTACTTCATACAACTTGCTCATACCGGCGTGAGTTTCGTACATTTTTTGTCCCACGGTTTCGTAATCGCCTTTTTTCAGGGCTTCGCAAGCGTCTAACAAGCGTTGTATTTCTTCAATTACATATTCTGCACGCATGTAGTCTTCGGCGCTTACCTCTGTTTTAACCTCGTCTAACATTGCCATGTCCGCATCGCGCAACAAAGAGACTTCGGGATGTCTTTTCTTGATAGCGGCAACAACCGCTTCGCAAGATTCGCGGCGTTTGTTGTATGCGGAAGAAGCTAATTCGTGTTTTACTACCGAGTCTATCAATACTACTTTATATCCTTGCGGATTAAACGGAACGTACTCGTATTCGAGTGAACGGCAATCTAAACGAATCAATGAACCTTCTTTGCCGAATACCGATGCAAATTGATCCATTATACCGCATTTTACTCCTACGTAGTTGTGTTCGGTGGCTTGTCCTATTTTCGCCAACTCGAATTTATCGATGCCCAAATTATAAATATCGTTCAAGGCGAAGGCATAAGTGCTTTCTTATGCGGCAGAAGAAGATAGGCCTGCACCCAGAGGAACGTCTCCGGAGAATACTGTATCGAAGCCTCCGACTTTTCCTTCCCGTTTAATGATTTCGCGTACAACGCCGAAAATATATTTAGCCCATCCTTGTGCGGGAAGATCTTCTTCGTTCATGCCGAATTCCGCGCTTTCATTCAGGTCGAACGCAAAAGCCCGTATTTTATCCGTACCATTCGGTTTAATTTGAGCCAACATACCTTTATCTATTGCGCCGGGTAATACAAATCCGCCATTATAATCGGTATGTTCTCCAATCAAGTTGATACGTCCGGGAGAGAAATAGAGATACCCTCCATATAATTCTTGAAACTTTTCTTTTATAGCATTAACATCCATAGTAAAATTATTTAAGTTTGAATTAATAAGCCTGAAAAAGGCAAATGTTTCCTTATTCAGGCTTATTCAAATTATTTCAAAGAGTCATATTGAAAAAACATTATTCTACCGGAATATTTTTGTTGACATTTTTTGAACCAACAAGAGCGTAGAACAACAAGTAACCGAGTCCGGCTACAACTACCCAGTAACTTACCAAATATCCGCCGGTTACATCAACAACAGCGTTTTGCAACAACGGCAATATACCGCCACCGCAAACCAATACCATGAAAATACCTGATGCTTTTTCTGTGTATTTGCCTAAGCCTTCAACGGCAAGATTAAAGATACCGCCCCACATAACAGAGGTACAAAGACCGCACAACATCAATAATGCAGCGTTTACGGGGACTTGTGCCATAGCAAAACCTTTGGCTCCATCGAATACGGGAAGCGTAACCATTGTTTCAGGGAGGAAGATTGCGCCTAAGGTAAAGCACAAACCAACAATAGAAGCAACAGAAAGCATAGCTTTTGCAGAAACTTTACTGCCGACAGCAGCTCCTGCTAAACGACCGATAAGCATCAAGAACCAATAAGTTCCGGCAACAGTACCGGCAATAGCTGTGGCATTGCTACCTGTAAGGGCAACATTCAGCCATTTTTGCAATACATTGGGAATACCTACTTCTACGCCTACATATACGAATATACCGATTGCGCCTAAAACGAAGTGACGGAATGATAACGGGCCGTATTGGCTTTTTTCTCCGGCAACTTCCGCTTTTCTTTCGTTTTCGGGAATATCCGTAAAGAAAACAACGACGAATGCTCCGGCAAAAATAGCTAATGCCGTGTACATCAACGGGAATACCTGGCTGATATTAGCGTCAACGATATTGGGAATCAACAAACCGGTAAGAATGATTACCGATGTACCCATTAATGAGTTGAAAGAACCGCCGATTTGGATAAGTTGGTTACCTTTGTTTCCTCCGCCGGCAAGTTTGTTCAACATGGGGTTTACTACCGTGTTAAGCATACACATGGAGAAACCTGCGATAAATGCTCCCAAAAGGTAAATACCGAAAGATCCGGCAAATCCGGAAATCGTTTGAATGCCTACGCCGATAAAGCCTACTGCAATTGCAATCAACGCTGTTTGTTTGTAACCGCGTTTCTGCAACATATTACCTGCGGGAATACCCATTACAGCATAAGCGATGAAGTTGGCGAATACGCCCAACGTACCCATCCAGTTAGCTACGCCAAATTGATTTTTCAGGACATCGCCCATAGGAGACGCCAAATTGGTAACGAACGAGATCATCCCGAATAACAGAATCATCACGAGAATCGGCAATGCATAATTCTTTTTTTGTGTTGTCATCTTTTTAAGTTTTAGATTATTAATTGTTTATTTTTTAAATTTGTATATGCAGGTTTGTGTGTATTCTTCTCCCGGACGCAATACGGTAGAGGGGAAATGCGCATTATTCGGACTATCCGGAAAGTGTTGCGTTTCAAAACAGATAGCTGTTCTTTTGGTGTATTTGTGTCCGTTCTTTCCTTCAAATCCGTTTAACCAGTTTCCGGTATATAGTTGTACTCCCGGCTCGGTAGTGTAAACTTCCATTTCAATACCGGTTAAAGGCGATATTGCTTTTGCCGCGAAAGATAATTCTCCGGGATAATTTTTTTTCAATACATAATTATGGTCATATCCTACACCGAAAACCAATTGTTGGAAATCGTTATCTATCCGCTCGCCAACAATATGCGGTTGCCGGAAATCCATAGGAGTTTCCGATACGGACAGAATTTCTCCCGTAGGGACAGACTTGTCGTCGCAAGGGGTAAAGAAATCGGCCTGAATTGTTACCTCGTGATTCGTTACCGCTTCGCCGCCTTCGCCGTTCAGGTTGAAAAAGGAGTGATGCGTAAGATTTAAGACCGTAGCTTTATCGGTAACCGCTTCGTAGGTAATGAGAAATTCGTTATTATCGGTCAGGCAGTAAACCATTTTGATATTTAATGTTCCCGGAAAGCCTTCTTCTCCATTTATCGATACGTAACGTAATTCTAATGTCTGATCATCTTTTTGATCGGCGTCCCACACAACGTTGTTATAACCTACCTTGCCGCCATGCAAACTGCAATCGGGATTGTCGGACGGAACTTTGTACGTAATACCGTCTAAGGTAAATTCTCCTCGTTTTATGCGATTTCCGTATCGTCCGATAGCGGCGCCCAAATATTTTTCCGGAGAGTTGAGATACTCTTCTATAGTACTATGACCTAATACAATATCGGCAAGTTTGTCGTTTTTATCGGGAACCATTAACGATGCTACTATCCCGCCGAAATTGGTTACACACATCTCTAATCCGTTTTTATTTTTCAATAAAAACAAATCAACTTGCTTGCCTGATACAATGGTTTGAAAATCTTCGCGTTTTAACCCGCTTTGGGCAGTAAACGCCTTATTAAGTTCTGACATATTATGCTATTTTCGTAATATCAAATTTTTAGTTAACAAAACTAAACTGTATTGATTGTTGGCTGTAAATTTAATATTTCTGTTTGGTTAGGTTGCTATTTATTTTTATGTTATAAAACATATTCGATTTTTAAAATCTATCAAAAACAAGTGAAACAGTAAATTAGTAATTTCTGTAAAAAAATTATATGTTGATAATCCCGATAAAAACAGTCATTGCGTTACGGCTATGTTTCTTGCTCGATGTTTTTTATTTCCATAACATAAGGTTTGCGCTTAACACAAACCTTATTTTTGTTTGGAGGAACATCAAAGCCGATTTTACAGAAAGGTCAGCCGATAATGATGAGCATTTTCTTGGTTTGCGAACTACGTCTGTCCTACATAAAAACAATTCTATTTTTTTATCAATGAAATTACTAATTCGTTCTGTATAATATCCGGTATCTGTATTTTTAAGAGGCCTCCGGTGTGATTGATTGTTCCGGATTCTTCGGTAAGCGTACACGGATCTAATATCCTTATCCGGTATGTGCCGGCCGGGATATCCAGTTCTACCTGTTTTAATGTTTTCGGGAAGTAAAAAGCGTATTGTTTTCCCGGTTCTGACATGATATAGGGGGAGACTGCTTTCGTGTCGGAACGCAAAATGGAAGAGGCTTCTTTTATAGGGGACATTTTGATAAAGTTGAACGACTCGATAAACCGTTTCATGGCTCCTAACTGTTTCCGAAGAGCGGGGCTGCCGCCTCCGGGCGTAGGTTTTGTTACGATATTCGTTCCGTCTTCTTTTCCGACAGTAAACGAGTAATCTAGATTATTATATAGAGCGCCTCCGGACAACATAAATGCCCACGCTTCACGCCGGTAATATTCATCGTAAATGTCTCTGAATCCCGTTTCGTTCATTCCGATAGGTTTATTTAGATGTGAATTTTGCGAAATGGCAACAGGAGGGGTGCAATAATGAAAATTAAATATAGACCAAGCCGGATGCGGATCATTTACAACGGCCGTTCCGTTAGCTACGTTTACGGAAATCAGATGTTGTTTTGCAAGATTTTTCTCTGTTTCAACTATAACATCCGTAATCCGTTTTTGCCAATTCTGCGTAACGCCGCCGAAATACGGTTCGTTACAGATTTCAAAATAAAAATTATCATATTTATTGACTTCCGATACTATTTTACGTACTAATGCTTCTTGCGCTTGTAACAGTTCTTTTTCACCGTCGAGCGTGTAAACGTTTGTTTTGCGTACATTTCCAATACCATTTACATTGTTACGGATATTCATGGGAGAGATGTTCCATTGCGAATCGTCGTACATAGGACAGAACAACGTTAATTCGACGATAATATTCAATTTGGACGCTTTCTTCAATAATTGATGTAGACGTTTGAAATAGTCGGAGTTCCATTTAGATAGATCGAATTTACTTGTATCTTGTTCGGAACGGCTCCACGGCGACAAATAGTTTTCGGGCGACGGGGCTAATGTGTTGTCTACGATATTGAATGCGTTAAGGGGTTCGAGATATGCTCCTATAAACACCCGCGTATTATTTAATCTGTCTTTATGCAATGTTTCTAAGTATTTATCAATGTCAAACGCTTTGTTAATCAACGCTCCGTAGTGCTCTCCGGATGTTACCAACACGCACGGACGATTGCGGAACACGAAATAACGGGGATTGTCGGGATGAAGCGCAAACATGTTTCTTTTTTCTTTTCTGAAAGAACTTTGAAATTCCTGTACTTCTTTTGCCTCTGTTTGCACAAACGGTAAAAGCGTAAAACCTATAAATAATATCCAACAAAATTTTTTCATAATCTTATAAATGTTTTTTCAACACTTCAAGCATCTGCCTGTCTAATTTATGCCCTTTATAATCTTCGTACTTCACATCTTTACGTCCGCTATCCATGATACCGAACGAACCTGACAAGTTCCACAGCGACCAACCCCAACCCTGTTCGGCAAAGACCGAAAGTAAATCGTCAAGCCACGCAATCACCGTAGCGTGAGGCGTGAAATTGTGACAACCCATTTCGCCTATATGCACTTTACCGCCGGCTTCCGTCCATGGTTTCCAAGTATTGACAGATGCTTCGCGTAAGAAATCTTTGTCGTGGATTTTTCCGTCAAACTCGAACGGCCACGTTACTTTTTCGATGGGGTATTCCTGAATGGCCGACCATCCGCCCGCCCAACTGGCACGCAAATGCGTCAGTAAAAACGGCTGATACCCGCGTCCGCTCTGAATAATGCCGGGTATATCGGTAATGGTCATTAACGGTTGTGTACCGACATCTTTTCCATCGACAAAAATCAATCGGTCGGAATCGACATCTCGTATCGCGCTTATCAATCGGCGCGCCACTTTATCGTATTTTTCCGCCTCTATGGATGGGGCTTCGTTAATCAAATTGAAACTGACATCTTTGTTAGAGTATTCTTTATATCGTTCGGCAAACAGTTTCCAATGAAATGCGCAGGCTTCTAACGGAGCTTCATCTTCAAATAAATTTGTCGTAACCGGCTGGCTATCGTCTTTGTTAATACAATAACCCGGCGCCCGGTGAAAATTTAAATTGATATGTATTTTGTACTGTTTTCCCAGTTCGGCCGCCCGGTCTATATCTTTCAAAACTTTTTCGTCTACCGAGTACCAATCGGTTTCTTTACTCCAACACCAATACGACAATGGGAGTCTTGCGAAATTAAAACCCCATTCCGCCATCATTTCAAAGTCTTTTTCGTCGTAAGCCGACTGTCTGTAAGGCTGGAATTTATTCAATAGATTAAAACCTTTCCAATCGGGCAGTTTATTCAAGTCGATATTATTCTTTTTGCGGCGATTGGCTTTCGCTTCATTGCCCCATTCGTATTCGGGCAATGTCATTCCCATAGTAAAAGTCGAAGCCCCCAATAGATTCAAAAAATCACGCCGATTCATGTTTTTCATACCTTTTTCTCCTTGTTTATTTTATATCAAGATGTTTTTGCTTGTCCGGACGCCAACGGTACATCAGTACTTTTCCCATATAATCTTCTTCTACGAAAACGATATACTCTCCGTCAGAACGACGTATAGCGTCTATTCCATACGCAATATCCACCCATCCGGTACAATCTATTCCGCCGACAGTTTCATCGGGAATCATGCTTCCGATGTATTTCCCCGTACGCAAATCGGTTACGAAAACTTCTGCGCGGCTTTCCCATCCCACTTCGAAGAGATAATCTCCGGCAACGGTAACCGATGACGGGTTCGTCCCTTTCAAACCGCCTAAACACTTAGCCTGCCGGTTTCCCGATGTCTGCCAATTATCTACAACATATATGTTTCCGCCTTTTAAATCGCGGCAACAAGTGTTGACTAAAACCAAACGGTCTTTATCTTCTTGCCACATCACTCGCCCTATATTATCGATATTCGTTATTTCATACTTTTGGGTATGGGAATCGTCGTATATAAGATTTCCATGTTCGTCCAAACCGGCAGGTATGTATTGCATTAGAACGTTTTTCTTTGAAACCCAGATGCCTCCTTTACTATCTACCCAATAGGCCGAACCGTCCGGATAGCCGAAATCGGTTACTGTATATTCGTTTTCTTGAAAATCGCCGTCGCCATTCAAATCGCGCCAAATATACTGCCGTCCGTCGCGCGGGCACTCAGGTAACCAAAAAACATCCGGTTTTAAATCGTATATCCGGTGAGGTTTCATAATACATCCGGACGGAGCCGCTATATCGGAGTTTTCATCAAACCGGAATATAAACGGCCATTGACACGTCATGCCGTTTACAAACAAAAAACGCTTTCCATATACTTTGCGCACGGCAGCCGAAGTTAATCCGTGTTCATGACCGGCTTTTACCCACAACAGGGCGCGCGGATCGTTCGGATATTTCTTTTCATCGACCGTTATGCTTTTTATTTGCCATTCCGAACCCGGAGCATGGTTTTTATAATTCATCGTATAACGCTCTTGTACTGTATATATGTCTATGGCATCTGTCGTATAATCGGGCGAAGCGTTATCGACGAATATGAAGTTTTGAACCGTCCAGTCCAGTATCCAACGCTTTTTTTTGTCTAACTTGAAACAGCGAATACTCGAACCGAGTTCTGATGTAGAAACAAACAACCGCCCTTCGGAATCCATGCCTACCCCTGTCAGCGTCCAAAACTTTAACGGATGATATTCTCCCGGCAGATATGTCCGCGCCGGATACGCCGGAGCGTTTTTTGAAGCGGGCATATTGTAACGGGCTTTATATGGGCTTCCTATTCCGCCTTTCACACCGAAACGTTCTACTATGCGAGGCGTTTCGCATTCTACATCATATACCAAAATCTGTTTGCTGTCATTATCCGCTACTAACAGTTTGTTTTGATAAATTCCTGTGCCTATGGCAATTGCAACCGGTTTTCCGCAGTCAACCAAAGCTTTCCCGTTTCCTGCTACTTTTACGCCTATCCACTCTTTTTGTCCGTTTTTCGGATTGATAATTTGCTGTTTCTCTATTCGGTAATCGCCGGCGACGCTGCTGCGAAAATTGAACGACTTATTGTTTCCGATACATTTTCCTTCTTTATATACTCCGTGTGTACGGCCGCCCTCGTCCCAGATGCTGGCAGTATAGCATGTACCGTCTTTATCTACATACATAGAGTCTATATAATTCTGTATCCATTCTCCTTCAACGGAAGCCGGATTGCGATGTCCTTTCCCATATGTATTTCCCAACCACGAAACGCTATACGTTCCGGGTAACGTTTGTCCATATCCCAAGATAGAGCAAAACACACATAATATTAACATGTTCTTCTTCATAAATTATCTCCTTTTTTTACCGGGAGCGGGATAATGACATGATGCGTCGTCGAGCACCAATATCCAATCTGTCATCTCGCCGGGAGCGGGCGATATGAATTCTTTCGGATTATGGTCATTAGCAAATACGCCTATCTTCCGGGCTTTTCCGTTACGGGGATTGTACCACCACGCTTTAATTTTGTCTCCCTTTATGATATCTGTCCTTACAGAGAATTTCCGTCCAACCGGTACATATACCATCAAATACGTACCTTCTTCGTCCCGAGAGGCGGAAAAACGGTAACGTCCTTCTCCCGGAATGGCGGTCTGCACCTTGTCGGGGATAATAACAGTAGGATCCGGTATGCGGGTAAAAAACGGTCGGGATTCTATTAACTGCCGTCCGTACTGCATCTGCTCTGCGCCGGGTTGGGAGATAGCCTCTTTCCACGACATCAACGGGCTGTTTATCGGGATTCTTCCTTTTTCGGGGTCGTACATCTGCCAAACGGAATGATGTCCGTAGGTATGTCCGCAAGCGCCGTTAAACAAATCCCAATACATTGCTCTGCGGACATCGGCCGATATGGTATGACCCATTTCGCCGGGATTGAAACAAACCGGATGGTCTTCATATACCGGCTCTCCGTCTATAACAGGTTTTACAGGACGGCGGTTATAATCGTCCAACGTACTGCTGTAACGGCGCGAATACAACACCTCATGTCCGTTCTGGCGCATATTGAAATCTAACCAGTCTTCATTATGAAACCATTGTGCAGACCCTGACCAGCCCGTAGGGTGGAATGTTATCAAATGCCGGCCTCCGTCACCTTTCTTTAATCCGCGTGCCATTGCCCGGATAATCTCTTTTTTCGCTTCATTGTCCGGATTACGGTCTCCGCCCAGAATCCAGATGATACGGGCATCTTTATAACGCCGGCCTATAAATTCGCCGTAACGTTCAGCATTTTTTTTATTAAATAACGGTTTTCCGTCGTTCCAGTATCTTCCCCATGTAGGCAATAGCCCGATATACATTCCCAAAGCGTTGGCTTTGTTTATAATGTAATCGACGTGGTCCCAATAATCGTTGTCAGTCCCTTCTTGTACGGCCGGCCGGGCTGGATCTAAATCCGTCAATGGCAAAAATCCGTACGGGTTAGGTACTGCGTGGCCGTCCAACTCTGCTAACGCCACAGCCTGTATAACCGTATATCCTTTCTTCGCGCGATCTTCCAGATACAAATCGGCCTCCTCTTTATCGAGACGATGAAACAGTTCCCATGCCGTATCTCCTAAATAAAAAAACGGCGTGCCATCGGTGTATTGCAAGTAACGGCCGTTATCCGAAACCCGTAACAGATCGCATGAAAGGTCTTTCGGCTTTTTCTCTTTCGGATACATTTCGTCTGAAAAAATAAAAACAAAACAGAAAATCAGGAAAAAACATTTACCTGACACTGTCCGAACCGATCGTTTTTTATATTTGTTCATAGGCAATTGTGTTGATATGCGACAATGCTTTTTTACGAAAAGATAGTTGTGTTTAATAGTTCGTCTATATAATTCTTTACTTCTTCTTTATCTGTTCCATCGGGAGCCCATGCGGCAAAGTTTTCAGGCGTTAACGGCGCATAAGGACCCTCTTTTACCTCGTAAATAACCGTTTCCGGCTCTAAAACCACTATGGTATGCCAAAGTCCCGGTTTTATCTCCATACCGTAAACGCCGTCGGCGGGCGACAATATAGCACTGTCCGTTACTCGTCCGTCATCATCGAAAACAACGGATAATACCTTGCCTCGCAAAACGATAATGGCATCTACTTTGTCGGGATTCAAATGCCGGTGCGGTCTTACGTATGTACCCGGTTCAACGGCATTCAACAGCCGGTTTAACGGCTCTTGTACTGACGTATGAAAATTATGGTTCATGCGAAGCCGGTCGCTCTTTTTCGCTTTATCCGACGTTTCATCTAATAACGCGGTATCTATTACTGTTACTCCTTGTGTCATATCTAATTCGTAAATTTTAATAATGCGCAAGGTAAGAAATTATTACATATAAATATGGTCATGAATTAAAAAAACATTATTAATATGTTCTGAAAATAAAAAAACGATAAGCCGGCTTGTATTATTTTAAAAAATGCGTATATTTGTTAATCAAACTCTAATCTGTCCGGCTATGTTCAAGCGATTATTCTTATGCCTATTTGCCGTTTTGTTTTTAACGGAGAACTATGCAACTGCATTTGTTGAAAATCATCAAGTGGAATTTAAGGTAAATGCAGCGGAAAGAGGCGCCGCCATAGTGAATGTTGCGGACAATATAAACGTATGGAACTATCAAATGTGGTTGGGCACAAAAGATCGCGATTTTCCCGGTTACTTTAAAAAATATTTGCCTTTTGTAAAATATGTGCAACTTATGATGGCGGCGGGCGGTAATGCCGAACGGGATTTGTTTGATAATCCGCTGAATTGCGATACTTTGACAGACTATAACTTTTCCAAGTTGATAGAAGCGTGTCGTAATATCACAAAACAAGGGTTGATTCCTCATTTGAAAATAGGGAATGTTCCGTTAAAATACACAACAGCTCCCAAAATCAGCAAAGCATTCGGGGTGAATGTCTTGCCTCCCGATTCATACGAGATGTGGCACGCTTATGTAATGGAATTGGGAAAAGCCTTAGTAAAGGAATTCGGCAAAAAGAACGTCAGGAGTTGGCGGTTCGGCGTGCTGACCGAATATGAAAACAAAGATTGGTTTTCGGTAAACGATAACCCGGAAGAAACGAAAGCGGCGTACTTCAAATTATACGATTATACGGTAGATGCCTTGCAAAAAGCTATCGGCAAAGATGTTTTTGTAGGCGGACACAGCATGACCGTTTCCGACGGTTTATGGGATGAGCGCGATTTTATTTCGCACTGCGCCACAGGAAAAAATTTCTGTACCGGCGAGCGGGGAACTCGATTGTGTTATCTCTCGTCTTCTTATTATGATATAACGCCCGGCAGATATGCGGATAAACCGTTGGTAGAATGTATTTCTTTATTGCGGGAGCATGCTAAAAAAGAGGGCTTCGGCAATCTGATATACGGGGTTGACGAGGGGCGCATATTGCAAGGAGTAGATAAAAAAGATCTTGTGCCCCGTGCAATCGGGAATACTTGGCAGGCCGCATACGATGCCCGGATGTTCAAAACGTTGATAGACCATAATATAGACTATTTCAGTCAGTGGTACTTTACAACGAGGGGGATATGGGGAGGTATTCCGTCGGTATCGTTGCATGTGGCCAATCTGTTTTACACATTAGCAGGCAACATTCGTATAACGGCGGAAAACTTGTCGTTAATGCAATCTCCTTTCAATAAAGACGTTTCTAATACCGATTGTATAGCTGCAATAGATAAACGGAAAGGTAAATTGTATTTGATGTTTTACGCATATTCGGATTCTGTGTTCGAGAAAGGAGAACGTCCTGTTTCGTGCCATATTGAAGGACTGAATAAGGCTTTGCGTCATGCTATCATTACACGTACGCTGGTGAGCGATGACACGAATTTTTTTGATGAATGGGAACAAGACCAGAAAAAACAATGTATTACGGACGATGATTTCGGTTGGTCTAAAAGCAGTTTTGTAATAGATTATCCGACGTTGAAGAAACAGCAACATATCGACTATTTTCGCAGTCGTAAACCGTTTTATAGCCGTTGTGCCGAGTTAAAGCCTCAAACTACATCTATCGCTTTACAAGAAGGATGTGCGTCATTGACATTTTCAATCCCCATACACGGCGTTGTGCTTTACGAAATAGAGAATGTATTGTAAACACGTTTTGTCAAATTTTCTACATTATGCAAGGGGGGCGGTAAACTAAATCGAATTACTACGCCACACACAAAAAAGTATTTGGTTCCGCTTTTTGAAAAAAGAGGAAAAATTCATAAACACAGTAAAAACAAAGTTCGTCTAAATATCAGACGAACTTTGTTTTTTACTGTATATTATTAAATATGCTGTGAATTTTTATCGGGCAGCGGCAAGTTAATAATATGTTATTTCTCTTGTCTGTATCTGGTATGAATAAGTTGTTTCGCTATCTAAGACTTCTTCTGTCATTATGTCTATTCTTTCATTGATTTCCGTCATTTTTATAGCCCGTTCAGTCCAACTGCCTTGCTTATCGAATTTCAAGTATTCGTATTCGGTATTGAAAGATGTTTTCGTTTCGTAATCGAGATTGTACGATCCGGAATACGATACTCTGAGTCCACGCTCGTCGCACTTATATTTATATTCACTTCCGCTTTCCCAGTAAACGGTTTTTTCGCTGATTAAAGCGCCGTTTTGGTCGAAAGAATATTCCGTTTTCCATGTAGCGTCTTCATATTCAGGTGTCAAAGCAACAGCTTCTTGTTTGTACATTTGTCCGAGATCGTTTATGAGCAGATTAACAGCTATGCCGTCGTTTCCTTTCATGTGCCCCTCTTTAAATGTATTATCGTCGTTATAAAGATACGTAAAATCTCCGTCTCGGGTAAGATAACCGCCTTCGTTGAACTCGTATTCGGCAATTACTCCGCCCTCTTCTCCTTTTTTATACGTTCCATCGGTATATTCGGCATCGAAAGACGTTACCTTACATGTTTTTACGTGGCCTTGCAACTCGTACATTTTATAAAAAGCCGTGTTGTATGTCTTTGATTCTTTGCATCCGCAAACCATTGTTAATAATACAGCGGATATAATAATTTGTCTCATAGTTTTTTATTGTTTTAATAATCGGATGTTCGCTGGGCAGTACCGTCTCCGCAATCTCTGTAAGATTTGCCGTCAGAGCCTCGAAGATTATCGGAGGGAAGAAGGTCTGCGCTTTTTAAAGATACTTTATTCCCGTTTTCATCTATAATGTATTTCCCTTTTTTGGAGCTTCCGCCTCCCCCCAATGCGAATGCGGCAACGTACAAAATCAGGACGATTGTCAGTACGACAATTAAGACAACTGCGCCGAGCGCACCGATAACAGTCGACAATGCACAAGAGAGAAGCATAAATACGGCTTTTCCGATAATAGACCCTGTTTTTTCTTGGTGCACAAAAGCCTGATATACGCCGAAAATAGCGACAAATGAAACACCCAACAACATCAAGCGTTGTAATGCGTTGGTATCCCAAGAGGCATCGAAAATACTTTGTAAAAATGTTCCTCCTACGGCAATTGCGCCGAACAGGCAACACAACATTACGGGAATTAACCCGTAACTTTCATAGTCGGGATTATCTGCTCCGAACAAAGAGCGGTCGATGCGTTCGAAATTTTTCAAAAAGAAATATCCGCCAATAAGGGCGATAATCATAAGTATAATAGCTCCCATATCGTTATTGTATTGAAGGTTGAAAATGATTTATAAGGTAAATACTGAGAAACGCTAAACCGGCGCAAACGGCTAATCCTATTACCGGAGCGGAGAGATAGCCCTTGTCTATCTTCTCGAATGTATCTTGCGATGCCTCTACACCCACAAAATCGCTGTTTATAAAGTTCTTGATGCCGGTAAAAAATAGGAAGAATAATAAGATGGGCAAAATTAAAGAATAAGAAATTGTAGCAATGTCGTTTGCCAAAAAGTCAATAGAGTTAATTAAAATGGAGCGTATCAACCATATTATACATCCGTATAAAACACCTGAAAAAATACCCTGTTGCCTGTAATTATTTTGAACCATAGCACAACCGCTTGCCAAAACAATCACTCCTATAAAACAAAGGAAATGAAATATTATCCTAAATAATAGGTCTGTATTCGGTTGTATTTTTATAAAGTAACCGAGACATAGATTAATAATTGCGCTGAGAAGCGGAACGCATGCAAAAAATATTAACCTGTTGAAAAAAGACTGCGTAACGTTGTTTAACAGAGGTTTTAATCTGGAAATCCCGCCAAAGAGAAACAGAACAGATAATACACCAATTGAACCAAATGCCCCAAAAGCTAATCCTATTCCCATGAGCCAGACTGCCTGTTTTTTCCGTTTCAGGACGGCAGTTTCCGATAATAAAATTTCTGTTGCCATAATTTTGTGTGTTTTATGCGTTTATGGTCTCAAATATAATAAAATATGTGATTGTATCATAATTTATATGTGTTTTTTACATGAAATATTCCACCGAATAAAAAGAGGCTGTTTTTATATAACTCAATATTGTGAAATTGTAAATACATAAAAGCCATATAATCAATAAATAAAAAACGGGATTATCTGCTATTACAGACAACCCCGTAGGATTATAATAAAAAGTTATTTTACAAATTTCGATTATCCGGATACAATAAATATTGTTTTCGCATCTCTTTATATGCTTTCAGTTGCGGTTGCCACCGTTGTTTTATCTGCGCTTCCGTTTTACCGGCCAATATATCGTATCGGGTTTGTTTGCAGCCCATCAATAAATCGAAAAACGAAACTCGTGAAATAAACGATTCGTCTCCCCATATACGGAGAAAATCTAAAAAATATTTTAACGACAGTCCGCCGGCTACATCAGTGTTCCGCAAGTCGACACCGTAGCACAATTTGTCTTTTTGCAACGGATTGTTATCGAATCCGGCCATCGCTACCGGCTTAAAAGTAAAAGTTCCGAATTTCTTATCGGGATATCCCAACACTTGAAACGGAAACTCAGTACCGCGTCCTACACTAATATTGGTTGCCTCGAAAAAACATAGCGAGGGATAAAGTTTTATTGCCTGATCGTTCGGCAAATTTGGAGAAGGCCGAACAGGAAGGCTATACGGATCGCCGTGTTGCCAACCGGATATTTTGATAATTTGCAACGGATAATCGGCTTTCCCGTCCCATTTTTCGCCACGAATCATATAGGCTAATTCTCCTACTGTCAGCCCATGTAAAATCGGAACGGAGACGGCTCCTACAAACGATTTGAGCGAATCCGCTATGACGGGACCGTCTATATAGTCGTTCGGATTGGGACGATCGAGCACAAGCATCGCCTTATGTTGTTCGGAACAAGCCTTCATGGCGTAAAACATGGTACTGATGTAGGTATAAAAACGAGTTCCGACGTCCTGTATGTCGAAAATAAGCATATCTATGTCTTTTAATTGGTCGGGGGTGGGTTTCCGATTTTTTCCATACAACGAAATTACGGGCAGGCCGGTTTTCTCGTCCCGTTCGTCGTCTATTTTTTCTCCGGCTCCCGCATTCCCTCGAAACCCGTGTTCGGGCGCGAAAACTTTTTTTATATCTACACCGCGTGCAACCAATGTGTCTAAAAGATGAATAGACGACCCGGATAATAACGAGGTATGGTTTACGATAATGCCTATGCGCTTGCCTTCGGTGTGTTTAATAATTTCGTCTACCTTATCGGCTCCCGTCCGTACTTGGGCGGAAATTCTCGATACGATAAACAACGTGCAAAGTAAAAAACAGAATCTTTTCATAAAAATGCCGGTTTGTATGGTTATCTACATCGAAAAAAGAGTTATACTTGTACAAAAATATACATTATACTTGTTTTAATTGTATGGACCCGCTAAAATTAATAGATAAATATTACGATAATAATCTGCCGTTAAAAGAAATTTTGCTTAAACACAGCCGCCTTGTTACGGAAAAAGCGCTTGCAATAGCCCGTAATCATCCCGAACTGAATGCGGATAAGGCATTTATAGCCGAAGCGGCCATGTTGCACGACATCGGTATATTTTTAACCGATGCCCCTTCTATAAAATGCTTCGGAGAAAAACCGTATATCTGTCACGGGTATTTGGGTTGTGAACTGTTGGAAAAAGAGGGGTTTCCCCGGCACGGGCTCGTATGCGAAAGACATACCGGCACGGGGCTTTCTCTTGAAGAAATAGAACGGCAGGCGTTGCCTGTTCCTTTACGAGACATGCGCCCTGTCAGCATTGAAGAACAAATAATTTGTTTTGCCGATAAATTTTTTTCTAAATCGGGTAACCAAAAAGAAAAAAGCGTTGAGAAAATTATAAAAGGGCTTAGCAAATACGGAACCGAATCGGTAGACCGGTTTACCCGCTGGTGTTCAATATTTCTGACATAAAAGATATTAATTTGGCTAATTAAATCGGTTGGTTAGGGTAATTTGTGTATTTTTGCAGCCAATATCAGATAGGATTCGCGAATGTCGCTAACAAAAAACAGTATATACACAACTGCAATCTTCTTAGTACTTACCTTGTTGCTTGTTAATCTGGGTATCGCTCAATCGAAGGCGAGTATCGGGGGAGGTAGCGTATTCCCTGTTTTTCAACAAGAAGATTCGGCGCATTTGGAGGCGGATTCTCTGGTAAATGATACGGTTGCCAAACGTCCCAAGTCGGCTTTGGATGCGCCGGTAAGTTATAAAGCGGAAGATTCTATTGTTATAGACGCATCGAATATCGCTACGCTTTTCGGGAAAGGGGAAGTTACCTACAAAGACATTAAATTGGATGCCGATTTGATTACCATGAAATTCGACAGCAGTATGGTGTATGCCGAAGGTCGCCCCGACAGTATAGGTGAAATGGTGGGGACTCCCGTTTTTCAGGACAAAAGCGGACAATATAATTCATCTACTTTGCAATATAATTTCGATACTGAAAAGGGGTATATCACCAATATTATTACCCAACAGGGTGAAGGTTATTTAACGGGGGGACAAACTAAAAAAATGAAAGACAACGAATATTTTATGAAAAGCGGCCGTTATACGACCTGCGATGATCATGAATGTCCGCACTTTTATTTTCAATTGACCAAAGCCAAAGTGGTTCCTAAAAAAAATATCGTAACAGGACCTGCGTATTTGGTATTGTCTGATGTCCCGTTGCCTTTGGCCGTTCCTTTCGGCTTTTTCCCGTTTTCGACCACTTACCAGTCGGGAATTATCGTGCCCACTTTCGGCGATGAATATACTCGGGGATTTTATTTGCGCGAAGGAGGTTACTACTTCGCCATCAACGATCATGTGGATTTAGCATTGACCGGTGAAATATATACAAAAGGTTCTTGGGGGTTGAACGCCCAGTCGGCTTATATCAAGCGGTATAAATACTCGGGTAACGTCAACATCGGTTACTTGAATACCGTGACGGGCGACAAAGGAATGCCCGATTATACCAAACAGACCAATTTCCGTTTGATGTGGACGCATCAGCAAGACCCGAAAGCAAACCCGAATATGACGCTTTCGGCCAGCGTGAATTTTACCACCAGCGGTTATTCGCGCAATAACTTGAATAGTTATTACGATCCCGGACAGTTTACCGAAAACACTAAAAGTTCTACGGTGAACATGACATATAATTTCCCTAATTCGCCGTTTAGTTTATCTACAACCGCCAATATAACGCAACGTACAAAAGACTCGACCATAGCCGTGTCTTTCCCTGACTTTACTTTAACCATGAGCCGTGTCTATCCGTTCAAGAGGAAACATGCTGTCGGTTCTGAACGTTGGTACGAAAAAATCAGCATGAATTATACCGGAATATTCCGGAACTCCATAGAGACGAATCAAGACAAATTTTTCAAATCGAATCTTATAAAAGATTGGCGGAACGGGATGCAGCACGATATACCTATATCCGCAACGTTTTCCGTGTTCAAATATCTGAACATATCGCCGTCGATAAAAGTAACCGACCGCATGTACACCAATAAAATCATGCGCGAATGGGATACTCAAAATTCTAAGGAAAAGTTAGACACTACTTACGGTTTCTATAATGTTTACAATTACTCGGCAAGCGTGAGCGCACAGACCAAATTGTACGGGTTTTATACGCCTCTGCCGTTTTTAGGAAAGAAAATACAGACTATACGCCACGTATTTACGCCCAGTTTGACGTTTAGCGCCGCTCCGGATTTCAGTAGTTCGCGATACGGATTCTGGAAAACATACTCTTATACCGACAGTCGCGGAGAAGTGGTAGAAAAGAAATATTCGCCGTTCTCTCACGGATTGTTCGGTACAACCTCGCAAGGCAAACAGGGAACCGTCTCTTTAAGTCTCGGCAATAACTTGGAAATGAAGGTAAACCGGAAACAAGGCGACTCTATACAGACGAAAAAAATCAGTTTGATAGAAAGTTTCTCTACCGGAATCAGTTATAACATGGCGGCAGACTCGATGAATTGGAGTAACATCAATACCAAGATGCTTATTAAACTGACTAAAAACTTTAATTTGCAAGCCGACGCTACATTCGATACTTATACGTATAAGTTGAATGCGGCAGGGTCGCCGGTACGTGTAAATACGCCGCGATGGAAAGCGGGGAAAGGATTAGGCCGTTTGTCGAGCACCGGTACCTCATTTTCGTACACATTTAAAAATGATACCTTTAAAAATTGGTTTGGAGGAGGAAAGAAAAAAAAGAGCGGAACCGGAGTTAATGAAGATGCCGAACCGTCTACCCCGACAGAAGAACTGAACAACTCTGACCAGCCGTTCGATACGGCAAGCCAAGACAGCGACCCGAACAGGGGCAGCGACGACGATACGGAAATGCAATTCGGAGAGGACGGATATATGCTTTGGAACGTTCCTTGGACATTATCGCTGAATTATTCTATAAATGTAGGTTATGGAACTTTTAACAAGAAAAAACTGGAATATAATTACAAAATCACACAGAGCCTGAGCCTTTCAGGTACAATTTCTCCTACCAAAGGTTGGTCGGCAAGTTTCTCGGGAAACTACGATTTCGATTTGAAAAAAATCACTTATATGTCTTGCACCGTTAACCGCGACCTGCACTGTTGGACAATGGGTGTAAGTTTTATACCGGTAGGTCCGTATAAATCGTATAACTTCAATATAGCCGTTAAATCGTCTTTGCTGAAAGACTTCAAATATAACAAACGCGGTAGCCCTTATGATAGGGTAAATTGGTATTGATTTTTCCGAATTTCGATATATTGTTAGCAGAATATTTTTAAGCGTCTAAGAAACTCTTCATTTTGTAGATTACGGTTTCCGTTACCTATTATAATGCTCTGTCTCGATGTTTGGATAAAAGATTAATTGCCTGTTTGTATTCTTTATGTATCGTGTTTACGGGTGCTATCTGTCGTGTAGTGATGTTCTGCCTTTTCTTCGGCTTTCAATAGTTTGCTGTGTTCGAGTTTTTTACAGGCTTATTCCGGAAATCGTTACTAAAATCATCATCCCATTTTCTGTAACGATTTAGTAACGCAACTGTCCAAACGGGGTTTTTTGGTGTCTTTCGGATGTCCGAGAAGAGAAATAAAAAATCCCGTAAGACCTTGATCTTACAGGATTTGTCATTGTTTGACCTCATTTTGTCTCTGAGGTTCAGCGGAGAGAGCGGGATTCGAACCCGCGATACGCTTTTGGCGTATACACGCTTTCCAGGCGTGCCTCTTCAACCACTCGAGCATCTCTCCTTATTGGTGTTGTAACTGGTGTTGTTTTAGCTGCTGTTAAAACGCCTACAAAAGTAATTAATTTTTGCGGAGTTCGGGTTATTGTTTGTGCTGTTTGTGTAATATTTGAAGGGGATTATATATTTTTAAGTATTTGTGTGTCCTGAAACAAGAATGCCCAGTTAGAATATCTTTGACTACTAAGCTCTTTCTTTTTTCGGACGGTTGACATGTCAAACGAGAGAACTTTATTTGGGCGTAAAGCTCCATAAACAAAGCCACAAACGAGCAAAAATGGCATTTTAGACCGACAAGTACCACGCAAAAAGGGGAACATTTTTAGCAGATAGCTGACAGGCATCTTTGAACAAAGGCTTACCAAGCGGCAGGTCTGCCCAAATAGGAGGTTAACCCACGAAAGAGGACGCCAATAATTTTTAAGAGAGGATTTTTATTTTATCGAACATTTTTCGGGCTGTACAACTTGTTTCCGATGCTACTTCTTGCGGGGTTATTCCCATTGTTTCGGCTATGGTATGGCATACATAGGGTAAATATGCAGGTTCGTTGCGTTTCCCTCTGTTTGGAACCGGAGCCAAGTAGGGAGCATCCGTTTCTAAAACGATGCGGGATATGCCTAAATGGGGAATGACTGACCGTATGTCTGATTTTTTGAATGTTATGATGCCGTTTATCCCGAAAATGAAATCGCCTAATTCGCCAATGATTTTTGCTTGCTCGGCGGTTCCCGTATAACTGTGAAATACGCCGCGTATGGGTAAGGATGATTCTTTTAGTACGGTTATTACTTCATTGAAGGCTTCCCGTATGTGTATGATAACGGGAAGATTTGATTCGTAAGCCCACCGGATTTGTATTTTGAACGCATCTATTTGTTCTTTCAGAAATGTTTTGTCCCAGTAAAGGTCGATCCCTATTTCTCCTATTGCGCAATAGCGTTGGGTGTCTAGGAGTTCTCTTTCGATTTGTTTGAGCGACTGTTTGTAGTCTTCCGCTACCGATGTGGGGTGTAATCCCATAGCCGGAGTGCAATATGACGGAAAGCGTTCGCAACACAGATGTAGCGGTTTTATTGTTTCTGTGTCTACATTCGGTAGAATCAGATGCTTTACTCCGGCATCTTTCGCCCTTTGAACAATCTGGTCGCGGTCGTCGTCAAATTCGGGCAGGTATATGTGGGTGTGCGTATCTATCATTTCTTTTCTGTTATTTTTTCTCCGATTTGCGGGTATAATATACTATACCGTATTTTTTACAGTTTTCTATTTTTTTCTCTATATCCATATCTTGAAATTTTTGTTCCGCTTGGTTCCAGATTTCCAATATGATTTCGTCTGCTTTTTCTCGTAACTTTACCAACTGTTTTTGGTATGTGCTGGTGTTTTGCCTCAACGTTTTTTGGGAAGAGAAAGATTCCTTGAATATTTCGTAATGTACTTTTACTTTGGCTATTGTCGGGTTATAGATGGGAAATCCGCCTTGCCGGGTTCGTTCGTTTTCTCCGCAGATGATTTTTTCGCCCCATTCTATTAATGCGCTTTCGCTTGTAAGGTCGGGGACGGTGTGGCTAAGAGGGTCTAATCCGTATAGTTTTTTTTGTTCCGGTTTTATTTCTTTACGGATAGCGGCTAAATTCAATACTTGAATGAAGTGCGAAATATACATGCGTGCCATGCGTGTTTGTTCCTGATATTTTCGGCCGGCTTTTATTTGCTCCGCGAAACTTTGCCGGTAGAAATTATGTACTCTTCGATACTCTTTTACAAATGTTTTAGCCTCGTCTAAGATGCGATATGATAAAGCCAGATCTTCTGACGGAAAAATATATTCCGTTTCGATGGCTGTATCTAATGCTCGGATACGTGCGGAATCGGTATTGGGCAATCGTCTGTATGGCATGGAAGCGTTTGTTATACGAGACGGTTAGACGGTTCTTTTCATCATTTGTTCGGCCAGATAATATAGCATTTCTTTTCGGTCTTCTTCAACTTGTATTTTTTGTAAAGATTTTAATGCGTTTCGGTATCGTTTTTCCATTTCGTTTTCGCATATACGGTCTATGCCCAGTTGGTTATAGATGCGGGTAATGGCGGATATTTTTTCTTCCGGGTTGAATGATTTTTTTTCTATCCAGCGGTTTAATTCCGATCGGGTTGTGTCATCGGCATTGTTTAGCGCGCTGATAAGCATAAATGTTTTTTTGTTGTTTAGAATGTCGCCTCCGATTTTTTTCCCAAATACGCGGCTGTCTCCGTAAACATCCAAATAATCGTCTTTCAATTGAAATGCCAAACCGAGATCTTCTCCGAAACGATAGAGTAGTTCTGCGTCTTGTTGGGGTGCATCGGCTATTGTAGCACCTATTTTAAGAGCGCATCCTAACAGTACGGCTGTTTTTAACCGTATCATCATGATATAATCGTTGGTCGAAACTTCCGTTTTGTTTTCGAACTCCATGTCGTATTGCTGTCCTTCGCATATCTCCGCCGCCATTTTAGAAAAGAGATTCAAAACTTCTTTTAAATAAGGTTGAGGAGTTTTGGATAGTTCTTTATATGCCATTATTTGCATCACGTCTCCCGAAAGGATGGCGGTATTTTCATTCCATACGCAGTGTACGGTAGGTTTTCCTCGTCGTAACTCGGCTTTATCCATTACATCGTCGTGCAATAATGTGAAGTTATGAAATATCTCGATAGCCGTTGCGGGTGCAATGGCTTCCGACCGATGTTTGCCGAAAAGTTCGCATCCCATCAACGTGAGCAAGGGTCTTATTCTTTTTCCGCCTAACGATAATGTGTATCTTACAGGTTCGTACAATCCGTCCGGAGCTGCCGGGTAATGTATATGGGCGATCGTATCGTTTATTTCCGCTAAGTATTGATTCAGTTTTGTTTCCATTATCATTAGTCTTTTGGGGATAGTTATTCTTGTTGCTTTTATGAAATGCGAAGGTAAGATAATATTTTCAATAATTATTTTGTTTGGGGTAATTTAACCGGGAGTAAATGAGTTGCATTATGATACAAAGGGAATAAATTCCAGAACAGAATTTATTCCCTTTGTAAAAAATCTATGATAGGTTATGTCTATTATTCTTTGTACACAAGCGTTTTACGGCATTGAATGTTTTCGCTTGATTTTCCGAACATAAATTCGAATTCTCCGGGTTCTGTTACATATTGCATGTCTTTGTTCCATAACCCTAAATCTTTATAAGATACGGTGAATGATACGCGCTGGCTTTCACCGGGTGCTAATTCTATTTTTTTGAAGCGTTTTAAAGCTACAACGGGAGTTGTAACGGTGCTGACTTTATCGTTTACGTATAATTGAACAACTTCTTTTCCTGCCACTTCTCCTGTGTTTTTTACATTAACGGAAATGGTTATGTCTTCATTGCCGAACGTTTCCTTAGAGGCTTGCATGTCAGAGTATTCGAATGTTGTGTACGAAAGTCCGAACCCGAAAGGAAATAGCGGGTCAGGAGATGAGAATACGTAATCTCGTCCTGCTTTTTCGGGAGTGCCCGGTTCTCGGTTGATTCCTTTGGCGGAAGGTTTATAATCGTAGAAAACGGGAATATGTCCTACCGATTGCGGAATTGTAGCGTTCAGTCTTCCGGAGGGGTTTACTTTTCCGAATAGAATGTTCGCTATGGCATTTCCACCTTGTTCTCCCGGATACCATGCTTCTAAAATGGCGGGGATGTTTTCTTTTTCCCATTTAATACTCCAAGGTCTACCATGTACTAATACCAGAATTATCGGCTTTCCGGTTTCTTTTATTGCTTGGATCAGTTCACGTTGCACGCCTATCGGGTTTATATCCGTCAAATCGTAGCCTTCGCCGGTGGTAAAAGGGTCGTCCGATTCCATTTCGCCCGGACCTTTTCCCCATCCGAGACCGGAAAGTATAACGCTCGTTTCTCCCAGAACTACCACTACCGCATCGCTTTTTTGTGCAGCGGCTATGGCTTCGGAAAATCCGCTTTTGTCAAGCGACGATATGCCGCATCCTTTGGCATAATGTACATTTGCTTTATTGCCTACAATGTTTTTAATACCTTCTAAAACGGTTACTCCCGATTTGTTGTCGCGGGTATATGAGTAATCTCCGTATTGAACTTGATTGGCGTTAGGCCCGATTACGGCAATGTCTTTTAATTGATCGAGTTTGAGCGGCAACAGGTTGTTGTCGTTTTGAAGTAATATAACCGATTCTTCGGCTATTTCGCGGGCTAAATCGATGTGTTTTTGCGTATGTACCCGTTTTTTTACCTCTTTCATATCGGCGTATTTCTTGTCGAATACTCCTGCTTTGAATTTTGCCGTTAATATCCGTCTTACCGCTTGGTCTATTTGGGCTTCGGATATTTTTCCGTCTTTTACCAATCCTAACAGATGCGGAAATATATCGGGGCGGGCAGCTTCAAGATCGACTCCTGCCGTGAAACCTTGGAATGCCGCTTCCGATTTGTCGGCCGCTGTTTTGTGGAAATTTTCTAAATGAGACAGTCCTCCGTAGTCGGTGAAGACATAACCTTGAAAGTTCCATTCGTCCCGTAATATTTGAGTTAATAAAAAACGGTTGGCGTGTGCCGGCACTCCGTCCGTTTCGTTGTAAGAGGGCATAATGGCGTAAACATTGGCTTCTTTGACAACTTTTTCGAAAGGATACAGATGCAGTGTCCGCATTTCTCTTTCGCCGATAGATGCGGGAGCTAAGTTGATGCCTGCCCAAGGTATGCTGTATCCGGCAAAATGTTTGGCCGTACACATGAGTTTATTTTCCGGAATACCGTGTACGGTTTGTTCGGGCGTTCCCTGCATGCCGATAACGAAGGCTTTACCTATTTCCGCAACTAAATAAGGGTCTTCGGCGTAGCATTCTTCGTTGCGTCCGTAACGGGGGTCGCGAATGAGGTCGAAGAGAGGAGACAATGCTTGGTCTACTCCTGTGGCGGACGCTTCATAGGCAATGGCGGACGCCATTTTTTCTATTAGTTCGGGATTCCATGTACTGCCTTGTGCAATGGCTTGCGGAAAGATGGTTGCTCCGTAAGCTAAAAGGCCGTGCAAACATTCCGCTATTTGGATAGGAGGTATACCCAAGCGGGTGTTTTCTTTGGCATGGCGTTTTGCGTTTCGAGATTGTTCTACAATTTTTTCTAATCCGTCGAATGGGCTGTCACATACTCCGTAGACTTCTGACAGATGAGGGAAATTTCCCAAGCCGTGCATGGACATTTGTTGTATTTTTTCTTCTAATGTCATGCGTTGCAACAGATCTTCTACTCTCGCTTCAACAGGAGCTTTTTTATCCTTGTACGTTTGCCCGTTTGTAGAGATTATACATAATAATCCGCATAAAAAAATCAGCAGTTTTTTCATTGTATTTATTGTATTATGATTGTGTGTTTGGCATAATGTTTTAACGCAACTTAAATACTACGGATACTTGGAACTGGGCTCTTACGGTTTTCCCGTTCCGTTTGCCGGGTTTCCATTTTGGCATTTTTTGTAGTGTGCGTATTGCTTCTCGGTCTAATATGGGGGTAACACCTTTGATAACTTTAATATCGGAGATAGAACCGTCTCTGTTTACTGTAAATTGGCAGAATACCCGGCCTTGTATGTTGTTTTCACGAGCTATTTCCGGATATTCCAAATGTTCATGCAGCCATTTGTAAAGGGCGGCATAGCCTCCTCCCGGAAATTCGGGACGTTCGTCAACAAAGGTAAACACATAATCTTCCGGAACTTCTTCTTCTTCCGGTTCTATCGGAATGGGGGGCGTTATGATTTGTTGTACTGTTTCTGCCGGCTCTATGGCAGGTGGCGGAGCGGTTTCGTGCTGTTCTATATTTTTTTCTTCCGCAACCGGATTAAATATTTCTTGCGGGATTAGATGTTGTTC
>JAFUKV010000031.1 GCA_017467745.1 Bacteroidaceae bacterium
GAAACATACGACGTTACAACTGTGCGAGCGTCTACACCCATGTACCTTTTAGCCCGCGTTATCCGGTCTATGGGTATAAAAATGGTACTTTCCGGCGAAGGAGCCGACGAAATTTTCGGTGGGTATCTATATTTTCACAAGGCGCCGGACGCAAAAGCTTTTCACGAAGAAACGGTACGAAAACTCAGTAAATTACATTTATATGATTGTTTACGAGCCAATAAATCGCTAAGCGCATGGGGTGTTGAAGGACGTGTACCATTTCTGGACAAAGAGTTTCTGGATGTCGCCATGCGATTTAATCCGGAAGCGAAAATGGCAAATGACGAAAAAATGGAAAAATGGCCTCTACGTAAAGCATTTGAAGATATTATCCCAAAAGAAATTGCTTGGCGACAAAAAGAACAATTCTCTGACGGAGTAGGATACAATTGGATAGATACGTTAAAAAAAATCACTTCCGAACAAATCTCCGACGAAGAGATGGCTCATGCAGCCGAACGTTTCCCTATCAACCCGCCTATGAATAAAGAGGAGTATTTTTATCGTTCGATATTTGAGGAACACTTCCCTTCGGATGCAGCAGCTCGATGCGTTCCGTCGGTTCCGTCTGTGGCATGTAGTACAGCAGAAGCATTGGCTTGGGACGCTTCATTTAAAAATATGAACGACCCATCAGGACGTGCCATAAAAAACGTACATATAAAAAGTTACTGATTTAAACTAAATAGTCCTATTGATTGATTTTTCTCCGGTTTCTTGTGAAAAAAGCCGGAGATTTTCATTTTTGAACAATATAAAAATGAGGATTTATTATCATCGGATATCTTCAACATTTCGATTAAAACGGCGAAGATTATATAATTTTCGCCGTTTTGTAATAAATTCCGATTTAAGTTTATATCTTTGACATCAATTTTCACTTATAGGACAAGAGGAGTTGTAATTTGCTTTCAAGTTTATATCTTTATAATATATTGAATACCATGAAAACTTATTCTATGATTATTCCAGAACAAGTGAAAAACTTAGCAAACAGCAACGGCTTCAATGCCATAGGATTAGTTAAATATACACAGGAAGAAAGCATCTATTCTATTAGTTGCGTTGATGCAGAAGGCTTTGTTCTTCCCATAGGACTTCCACATTATATTATAGACCATAATAATGGCTTACTTTCACTTTTTTGCGATGAAGATTTTCATATTACAAATACTTTATAAATAATCTTCATATTTTCAGATTAACTAATTTGTTGTCTATTCTTGTTTATATTTTGCCTTCAAGTTTATTCTTTTATATGAAGCAACTGATTGTATAGGTTGTCGTTTTCTATGATTTCGAGTGCTTTTTTATATGTGTCAGACTCTAAGTTAGAAACTTTTATATAGGCCTCATAATTAAACAAATCTCTTGCTAACAACGATTTAAGCCATATCTGAATCGCCTCTTTTTCCTTCTCAGAAACGGTTTCGGATGGAGTTATTTTTTCTTTTTCCGCTGCTGTTATAATATCGTTTATCATGTCGTCAGAAACAGAGAAGTTCTTGATATAAGCATCTAAATCTTTATATTTCGATTGCATTTCCCCCCTATGATTATCTATATAATCAGTACAATAAGAATTTAAAATACCTGCGGCAACTACCTGCCCTAAATATTTCGTAAATCGAGTTGTGTCGAGCGGAACAAAATAATCGGGCATTATACCTCCGCCACCATACACTGTACGCTTATTCTGCAATGTGCTGACTTTTAACGAATCCGGGAAATGAATACTATCGGCATTAGATAATTCGCCGTTGTTATATCGGTCTATCAAATCTTGATTATATTGCTCTATTCCATCGGTATAAGGCCGTTGTATGCTTCTTCCGGAAGGCGTATAATAGCGCGATACGGTTAGTCTTATCATAGAACCGTCCGGCAACGGTATCGGACGTTGTACTAACCCTTTGCCAAAAGTTCTACGCCCTACAATCACGCCTCTGTCCCAATCTTGAACCGCTCCGCTGACAATTTCGCTGGCAGATGCGGAACTTCCCTCTACCAAAACAACAAGTTTTCCTTTATGTAATAACCCGTTTTTTGTAGCTACTGCATCTTCGCGAGCTATTTTGCGGCCTTCGGTATATACAATCAATTTCCCTTCATCCAACAATTCATCTACAAGATTTATAGCAGAATTCAGATATCCGCCTCCATTACCTTGCAGGTCGAGGATCAGGTTTTTCATTCCCTGTTTTTGTAGTTTTTTTACCGCTTCGACAAACTCTTCATGCGTAGTAGCCCCGAAACGGTTTAATCGAATGTATCCGGTATGTTTTGTTGCCATATAAGCAGCATCGAGACTATGAATAGGTATTTTGTCACGAACGATTTTAAATGTCATAGGTTCGGTTTGCCCTTTGCGCAACACCGATATAATCACAGTAGACCCTTTCTTCCCGCGTATGAGATTCATTATTTCCGTATTACTTTTTCCAACTCCGGCAATGATAGTATCATCAACAGCAATAATACGGTCTCCCGCCAATAAACCGACTTTCTCAGACGGACCGCCGGGTATGGTCTGAATAACATACAATGTATCTTTGTACATTTCGAACTGTATTCCGATTCCATCGAAATTACCCTGCATGGTCTCGTTCATGCTTTTCACCTCTTCGGGTGTCATATAAGTAGAATGCGGATCCAATTCTTTGAGCATTCCCCGTATGGCATCTTCCGCCAATTTATTTTCATCGACAGAATCAACATACAAACTGTTTATAGCAAATGCGGAAAGCGTCAATTTACAGTTAGCATCCGATTGTTTTTGGGCTGTTGCACCAATAGCTGCCAATACAGCCCATAATAAAAATATCTTTTTCATATACCGATATAGTTTATTTTCGTATAATGAGTTTAATTTTTGAAGGAATAAACTCGCTGGGATCTTTTCCATATCGAAGAAGTTCGCGTACAATGGTAGAACTGATATGCGTATGTTGCGGTTCGGTAAAAAGAATTATCGTCTCTATCCCGCTCATAGCCCGATTTACGTCTGCTATGGTACGTTCGTACTCAAAATCGTTAACCGTTCGTATTCCCCTCAAAATAAAACGGGCATTTACCGAAGCGGCAAAATCGATTGTCAGACTATTGTACGACATTACCTTTATGCGGTCATTTCCTCGAAAAAGCGAACGAATCATCTCTAACCGCTCATCTATTGTATAATAAGTACTTTTTGATTCGTTTACACCAATAGCGATAATAATCTCATCTAATAATTCGAGCCCCCGATTTACGATAGACAAATGTCCGACAGTAAAAGGATCGAACGTACCGGGAAATATGGCTATTTTTTTAAGCAACATCGTCGTCTTCTATAACAAGATTTTCAATAATAAAGTTTTGACGTTCCATTGTGTTCTTACCCATATAGAATTCGAGCAACTCTTTCACTACGTCTTCTTTGCGTAAGGACACTTGGTCTAAGCGAATATCCGATCCGATAAAACCTTTAAATTCGTCCGGAGAAATTTCTCCCAATCCTTTAAATCGGGTAATCTCTGCATTTGCTCCCAATTTTGCAATAGCGGCGATACGCTCATCTTCAGAATAGCAATAAAGCGTCTCTTTTTTATTTCTTACCCGAAATAACGGTGTCTGCAAAATATAAACATGACCTTTCTTTATAAGGTCAGGAAAAAATTGCAAGAAAAACGTAATCATTAACAGCCTGATGTGCATACCGTCCACATCGGCATCGGTAGCGATGATTACTTTGTTGTATCGAAGGCCGTCAATACCGTCCTCTATATTAAGGGCTGCTTGCAATAAATTGAATTCTTCATTTTCATAAACCACCTTACGTGTCAACCCGAATGTATTCAACGGCTTTCCGCGCAGGCTGAAAACAGCTTGATACTCCACATTGCGGCTTTTGGTTATTGAGCCGCTGGCAGAATCTCCTTCGGTAATGAAAATACAGGTTTCATCCAAATTATCGCCTTTGGTATCGTTAAAATGTTTTCGGCAATCGCGTAATTTCTTATTATGAAGATTCGCCTTTTTAGCGCGTTCACGAGCTAATTTAGTAACTCCGGCTATGGCTTTCCGTTCTTTTTCCGATTCCAGAATTTTTTTCAAAAGACGATCGGCTGTCTCTCCATTTTTATGGAGATAATTATCTAATTCTTTCTTTATGAAATCGCCTACAAACTTATTGATCGAAATACCATCTGGCTCCATTTCTTTCGAACCGAGCTTGGTTTTTGTTTGCGACTCGAAAACCGGTTCTACCACTTTTACGCTGATAGCGGCTACTATACCGTTACGAATATCCGCATAGTCGAAACCTTTATTAAAAAACTCTTTGACGGTACGGGGCACAGCTTCACGGAATGCAGAAAGATGCGTCCCTCCCTGCGTTGTATGTTGCCCGTTCACAAAAGAATAATATTCTTCTCCATATTGATTGCTATGCGTAATTACTACTTCAATATCAGGCCCCGACAAATGTATAATCGGATAGAGTGCATCTGTTGTCATCCGGTCGTTCAACAAATCTTCCAGCCCGTTTTTAGAAAAATATTTCTGTCCGTTGAAAAGAATTGTCAACCCTATGTTCAGATATGCGTAATTTCTCAGCAACGACTCTATATATTCATCTTTATACTTATAGTTCTGAAAAATAGTGTTATCCGGGACAAATGTTACACGTGTACCGTTAGGCTCTGCGGTAGCGCATACTTCCGCATCGTCCGACACCGCCCCTCGTTGATATGTTACGCTTTTTACAAGACCATCGCGGTACGATTCTATATTAAAATATGTAGAAAGGGCATTAACCGCCTTAATACCGACACCATTCAATCCGACCGATTTCTTAAATGCTTTTGAGTCGAATTTTCCTCCCGTATTCATTGTAGAGGAGACGGCTTTTACCTTATCCAAAGGAATACCTCGCCCATAGTCGCGTACACTGATTTCCGTTTCGGACATTTCTATAACGATTTGTTTACCGAACCCCATCATATATTCGTCAATAGCATTGTCGATAACCTCTTTCAAAAGCACATATATACCATCGTCTGCATGAGCCCCGTCGCCAAGTTTACCGATATACATACCGGGACGGCGACGGATATGCTCTTTCCAATCGAGCGTACGTATGGCGTCAGAGTCGTATCGTAGATTATTGTTCTGAGTATTTTGCTCTTCCATATATAAAAATGTGGCTTATTTAACCAACAAACAAAGATACGAAACTTTATCCGTCAATGCAATTTTTCAAAATATTAGGTTGAAAACAAACAAAGAATCACGTTTAATTTATTTGCGAATATAGCAATTCGCTATTTTGAGATTTTGTACCTTTTTGCGTACATCTATAAACTAATAAACATGCGTATACACCTTCTTTAACATGGTGAGTAACCAGCTTTCCGAAAAGCCGACTTAATAACCAAATCCCGAAAACAAAAAACATATTTGCGTCATTGATTATAGTCATCTGACGCAGAATATATTATCTGATTACATAAGAAGAAAAACAAAGCACCTGTAACTTTCTATCACACAGGTTATAACTGTTTGATAAACGCCCGCCGCCGTTTATGCTGCTCGTAATTGAAGTACTGCCACTGAGATTGTACTTTTCCATTTATTTCAAGCTCAGGATTACTTTCGGCATATTTGTACTTATTTTTCACAAAAACAGGTATCAAATCAGAAAATAACAATGCGTTCACTCCTTTATTTTGATAATCGGGACGAACAGCAACCAATAATAAATCAACCACATCATTCTGTCCTTTTAACGCCCTCAGCAAATGGTAAAATCCGGTAGGAAACATCTTTCCCTTCGATTTTTGAAGCGCTTTCGCCATAGAGGGCACAGCTACCCCCACTCCTACCAACTCATCATCTTGATCTGTTATTAAGGTAACATTATCAAGACGCAACACAGAGATATACATTTTTATGTAATAATCTATTTGCTTTTGAGACAAAGCCGAATATCCGTATAAATCGGCATACGCCTCATTTATCAAGTTGAATATTTTTTTACCGTACCCCTGTATCAAATCTTTGGTTTTACTGAATTTCAATATTTTTAAATTGTATTTTTTCCGGACAATATCCGAAATTCTTTGATGTTTTTCAGGAATGGCATCGGGAATATATATTTTAAACTCTACCCAGTCTATCTCTTTTTCATATCCTAATTTAGTTATATATTCAGGATAATAAGGATAATTGTAAATGGTGGCCATAGTTCCTACTTGGTCAAACCCCTCTATCAACATACCTTCCGGATCCATATCGGTAAAGCCCAGAGGCCCTTGTATTGCCGTCATCCCTTTTGAACGCGCCCAATTTTCCACAGCATTAAATAATTCCCGGCAAACCTCTTCATCATCAATAAAATCTACAAATCCGAATCGAGCATATTTTTCACCGTTTTTTTCGTTGGCTTTACGGTTTATAATACCGGCAATTCTCCCTACGGGTTTACCGTCGCGATAAGCCATATAATAAACAGCCTCGCAAAAATCAAACGCAGGATTAACCTTTGGCGAAAGCGTACAAACCTCCTCTCCGATAAGAGGAGGAACAAAATAAGGAGAGTCTTTATATAGCCGAATAGAAAACTTAATATATTCTTTTAAGGCTTTCTTTCCCGAAATCTCTTTAATGGAAACTGCCATATTCATTTACTTTTGAACATAATTATATTTATTCTCTTCACCTACCCCAAACAGCAGATATGAGGAACAAAAATACACAATAATCAGTAATTTCTGTCGACAAAATTTAAAAAATACCCTGAGGCAGAAAAACATACGAAAAAAATTTCAATCCAGTTCTCGTTTTTATTACCTTAGAAAGCTGATTATCGGCGCAATATGTTTTTCATAAATTCATTATTAATTTTTTAGATGAATTACAGAAATATTTCTTTAATAGGGAAACGACTTGTAGATATTTATTGTAATTTTGTGTCGGCTTATAGAAATGTAAAAAGAGAAAAGAGATAAATATAAAATTAGTCAATTAATTAAAAACAAACAAATGGCTACATTAGACTTAACAAAGTATGGCATTGTTGATGTAAAAGAAATCATCCACAATCCGAGCTACGAACAATTGTTCGCAGAAGAAACGAAAGCAGGATTAGAAGGTTTTGAAAAAGGTCAAGTTACCGAATTAGGTGCGGTAAACGTAATGACCGGTATTTACACAGGTCGTTCTCCTAAGGATAAATTTTTTGTAAAGAACGAAGCCAGCGAAGATTCAGTATGGTGGACTTCTGACGAATACAAAAACGATAATAAACCTTGTTCAGAAGAAGCTTGGGCTGATTTGAAAGCAAAAGCTGTAAAAGAACTTTCCGGCAAACGTTTATTCGTTGTAGATACTTTCTGTGGTGCAAATGCTGCTACCCGTTTGAAAGTGCGCTTTATCATGGAAGTTGCATGGCAAGCTCACTTCGTAACCAATATGTTCATCCGTCCGACAGCCGAAGAATTGGCAAACTACGGAGAACCTGATTTTGTATCGTTCAACGCTGCAAAAGCAAAAGTCGACAACTACAAAGAACTCGGATTGAACTCTGAAACTGCAACTGTTTTCAACCTGAAAACAAAAGAACAAGTAATCTTGAATACTTGGTACGGCGGTGAAATGAAAAAAGGTATCTTCTCAATCATGAACTACCTGAACCCGTTGCGCGGTATCGCTTCTATGCACTGCTCTGCCAACACCGACAAAGAAGGAAAAAGCTCTGCTATCTTCTTCGGTTTGTCCGGTACTGGTAAAACAACCTTGTCTACCGACCCGAAACGCTTGTTAATCGGTGATGATGAACACGGATGGGATGACGAAGGCGTATTCAACTACGAAGGCGGTTGCTATGCAAAAGTTATCAACTTGGATAAAGAAAGCGAACCCGATATTTATAATGCTATCAAACGCGACGCATTGTTAGAAAATGTTACGGTTGACGCAAACGGCAAAATAGACTTCGCTGATAAATCGGTTACTGAAAACACCCGTGTTTCTTATCCTATTTATCACATCGAAAACATCGTTAAACCTGTTTCAAAAGGTCCTCACGCAAAACAAGTTATCTTCTTATCTGCTGATGCGTTCGGCGTATTGCCTCCCGTTTCTATTTTGACTCCGGAACAAACTCAATACTACTTCCTTTCAGGATTTACCGCTAAATTGGCCGGTACTGAACGTGGTATTACCGAACCGACTCCTACATTCTCTGCTTGCTTCGGTGCTGCATTCTTATCATTGCATCCTACCAAATACGGAGAAGAACTGGTTAAGAAAATGGAAAAAACAGGTGCTAAGGCTTACTTGGTAAACACCGGATGGAACGGAACAGGAAAACGTATCTCTATCAAAGATACTCGCGGTATTATCGACGCTATTCTCGATGGTTCTATCGACAAAGCTCCTACTAAAACCATTCCTTTCTTCTCATTCGTTGTTCCGACGGAATTGCCGGGCGTAGACCCGAAAATTTTGGATCCGCGCGATACCTACGCTGATCCTGCACAATGGACAGAAAAAGCAAAAGATTTAGCAGCTCGCTTTATCAAAAACTTTGACAAATTTACCGGAAACGAAGTGGGTAAAGCTCTCGTTGCCGCTGGTCCTAAATTAGACTGCTGCTGCGGTAAATAATTGTAGATAAATAACTACAAATATATGAACGGACGCTTCTTTTCCAAAAGCGTCCGTTTTTTTATTTATACCTTACTTGTATTGAAAGACAATGAACGACAACAAGAAAACAGAACAGAGCAACGATAATTAGCATAGTTGTGTAAATTATCAAACACAAAAAAGTTAGGAAACTTTTATAAATTACGGCTATTACACTCTCAAACAGAAACTACCTAACACCAAAAAACTGTGCACCATAATTTATATAAAACATTTCTAAGTCTTAATATCTTAAATATAACAATTAAAAACAGTCCAGATATAAACCCCTCGCCCCTAATAGTACGGAGTACCAGCCTTTACGGCTACTTCGATTACAGGCAATTATTCCAACCTTTTTAATGAGAATTTTCGGTGTAATCGGATCGTTGTTTTTTGGAGTAGGAAGCAAATGTCAAAATTACGCCTACCTGCAAGAGTAATTTTTGATCCTTATAATGTTTATTGTTTTTGAGATTGTTTCGGTTTTCCGAACTTAGAAAAATATTTTCTCATCGAATCGGATTCATGTGTATAGTAAAAAAACCGCCGCAAGAATAGGTTGCGGCGGTCAAAGAATCATCGAAACACATTATTTTTATAATAAACGTTTCTTTACCTGTTGAAATTCCGCCTCAGAAATGATTCCCTGATCGTACATTTGTTTGTATTTCATCAATTCATCTGCATTACTACTGGCTCTGACAGGCTGAACACTTCCGGCAGATGCAATAGCTCCTGCAAGGGCACTTATAGTTCCTCTTTGTGAATTTTTAGAAACAAAATCTCTAGCATAAGACCTAATTTGATTTGCGTTTTTTTTGCCCATTCCTCGAATAACAAACACACTACGATCTGCCATTTTAATTCTTACCGTTGCACCGAACAAGTGTTTATCCACATCTATACTTTGGATATACTGCCAGTGAAATTGCCGAGAATCAACGGATATAAAATACCAATTACGTTTCCTATATTCGATAAAATGGTCGTCAATAATTACATGATTTCCCGTAAACCACCAGTCTCCACCATCTAAACAACGGAGAAAGTACTTGGATTTGAAAATAATTTCTTTTTGCTTTTCAACAGCCTTTTCTTTTTCATCTTTCATAATTACAAACATTAGTAAAGTTTCACTTTATCATATTATATCAAATTGATTAAACTCTCCAATCAATCTTAAAATTTATCTTCGGCAGGGGTTACTTACGCCCATATCGCCATTCGTTACGATATTTATATCAATAGTTTTCTTCGCACTTGTAGTACTATCTGTTCATTTTTTTTCTTTTCCCATAACTGTTGCCTCATTTGCTCACTATTACTTAGCGCAAAAATAAACATTTTCTATTGCTTTGCAATACTTAGCAAGAAATTTTTATGAAGTCAGCTATCGACAGATATGTGATCGACAAGGTGCGTGAGAAACGTAAGGAGCAAGGTGTCTCCCAGCGCGATATTGCCTTTACTATCGGTTGCTCAGCCAGTTTCGTGGGTCAGGTCGAGAGTGCAAACTACGATACCAAATACACCATTCATCAACTCTACCTTATCGCACAGGATTTGGGATGCTCGCCTGCCGATTTTTTTCCGGCATTAGATGACCCCCGTTTCCAACCCCAGAACGAATAGTTGATTTTTTTTTTAATATAACGGTTTATTGGGCTAATGAAAGTCGGTCGCTTTCGCTGTATTATTCCAGCTTTCAGAGTGCAGCAACTTACTACCTGTTACACTCTTTTTTTATATTTGTGTTACATAAATACAAATATATGAACGGACGCCTCTTTTCCTGAAGCGTCCGTTTTTTATTTACAAAAACATGTCCAAAAGAACAACAATAAAAAAAGATCTGTTTTACCGTACATCCTATTTTAAATTAGAAAACAAATCTATTTATTTAAAGACCCGATAGTTTTTTCTATATTTGCAGGATTAAACAACAACAATACTGTCGTGCCTATGAATAAATAACAACACAACATTTACATTTGGTCTTTTCGTGCCGTATACGTATATAGATGAAAACGGCACACACAACATATAAAGCGTTATCTTTACTCTTGCTTGTCGAAATCTGGTAAATGTTATTTTGCTTGCATTTATTTTATTGTATACCAATATAATAGTAATTATAACGCCTTGCAAAAGAAACAGAATAGAAACAAAATCGGTATTTTAGGAGATTCTTCGGCTTTTACTTTTCACTTGATTCCATTCCTTGCACTTGGTTGCACACAAAGTGTTTTTCAAAGCAGTATTCCCGACTACTTACCTCTCACCTGAAGAATATCGTTTAGCTATCCATAGAGAATTTTGCAGCCAAAAGAGAAGATAGGCAAATGTATATCTTAAGGTTATACGCTCATTGAAACTTTTACACCAGGCAAAGGTAAGTACTTCTACCAAATTATAGGCATATACGGAAAAGCAAATATGCTTACCTATATTTAGTTTACTTTGGTTTAGCATATATATAGGCTAATAGACTAAACTAAACTGAATTTTCACCATCTAACTAAACACAAAATGTACAGGTCAAAGAGTAACTCTACTATGTATTTTCTCTTTTGGCTGCAAATTTACATGACGAATAAGAAGTTTAAATCATCAACATTTTAGAAGTTCTGTTAATCCCCTTACCTTGAAAATGGATAAGCTGTCAATAGAGGTCTGTATGTACAACTCAACAGAATAAAGTATCATTTACGAATTTAGAGTAAACTTGCATTGGGGAAAGTTAGAGCATCCATAGAAAGAACCAAATTTGCCTTGACGTAAGACAAGCCGACCACCACATCGAGGACAAACGCCTTGATTGATAAGACTCCAACTTCTATGTTGCTGGCTTCGGGTATTATGTTTATGGCGTTTTAGGTCTTTCTTGTTTGCGACAATATGATTTTGCTGAATGGTTTTGACAATCCAATCAATGGTTGTTTTATCAAGGACAGGTGTTTTATGTTGCGAGATAGCCCACGTAAGATTGCATCTATTTATAACCGTGCTATTTGTAATATTTACTTTAAGTTCTGCCGCATCATTGAATACCACAATTGGAATGAATGGTATATTCACAGAACATCTAAACAAGTGTCGGAGAAATCTTATATGCCCCTCATTTTGCTTGATAGGATTATAAAATTGAAACTTACTCTTATATATTGCCTGTGTCCAGTATTCGGAGTTTTCGCCTCCTAATATCCAGCCTTTATAGCCTTTGGTTTCAATAACAAATACTCCATAAGGCGAAACAACAACATGGTCTATCTGTGTAGAACGACCATTACTTTCAAACAGCAAGTCATTGAGAATAATATACTCCTCTGGCAATTCTGAAATTTTGTCCCTGACGAGTTTTTCTGAATACCGACCTTTCCACATTGGCATCTTCAATCTAATGAAGAGTACCAATGTGAAAAAGAGTATAATACCAATAATCGCTATAAAAGCATCCATTATCTAATAATCCGGCTATATTCACATTAATTTTGAATAGAGGTCAATTTGTTATCTTCAAAATATAGATAGCTATTTCCATATACCCATTGTTCATGTATCCCCCATGAACCTATCGACTTGTTAATATCATCTGGTGTTCCCCAAGATTCTTCACACATTGCTTTGGTCATCCCGATTTGCACTATCCCTTCAAGGATTAGATTTGCATTTGATACGCCAAATTTTTTCGTTAGTTCTACTTTCCTCTTTGCTTTATTTGCAGCACTGATAGCTTTCATCTTATCATAGTAAGATTTCAATTGGAATCTACCACATACTAGTGGTTTTGTGTTATCTAAAAGAGATTTGTAAGGTTTCCCCGTATTATCTTCTAGATAGCAGTAATGTTTCCCATAAGTTGGATTGTCAAAAATTAAGATTACGGGACTTCTCTTATCAGTATCCATACCATCATCTTTCTTACGTGGTTTAACCTGAACTCCAACACAAGTCCAAACGGATTTTTCTGGTATTGATCTTGTAACAGTATCTGCATCTAAATTTATCATACCATTTGCTTTCTCCCAGTCATATTGCACAAAAACATCTTTCATACCAACATAAACAAATTCCTTATTCATGTACAAGGACTTTATTTTGTCGTAATGTCCAACGACAACCCATTTATAATTGTATTTATCAGTAAATATATCCCCTTCTTCCGTTTGTGCACCTGTTTCTATATTAGTGAGCTTTAATCTGTGATACAAACCTTTATCTGTGTCATCAGGTAATATACTATCGATACGATAATAAGCACCTTTTTCAAATGAGTGCCTTGTATAATATGCGTATGGATCACCACAATACATCAATGTTTGCCCAATTAAGTGATGCATGGTGTATTTATACTTTTGTGGTGTTCCATACTTTTGAGTTGAAATATTTCTTAAACTGTCATAAGGCAGAATTTGTGGTGTCTCTTTCTTTTGTACACTTTCATCAAACATTTCTATCTGAGCTTTTGCGCTCAATGCAGACAAACTAAATAACAATATAATATATAATTTCTTCATACGACAACAAAGATTTAAGTGTTATAATCTAGCGTGGTCCAAGGAATTTATCACCATTAAGATGAATCATATGGTCTGGCATATCGGCAATCCATACCTCTGTTTCCCATGCCAATTGTTCAGAAAATTTCTTGAACGTAACAAAATCAAGGAATGCTGTTACATATATTTTCCCAACTGTAACCTTGTCGGTCATGGATTCAATTTCCAAAATCCGTTTGGGATCCATCGGTCCAACAGAAGTAACGGATTCTATAAAATAAATCCAATTCTTATCTTCTCGGTAAAGAACCACATCTGGCATTTTATCGTGCAATGTAATTTCAAAACCAAGAGAAGAAAGTTTTTCCACGTTTTTTACCATGTCCTTGTGAATAGTATCGCCTACATACAAGCATTCCGAATTAGGTGCAAATCGTGGAGCAAATTCTTCAATTATAGCCTTTTGTAATTGATTGTGTTTTCCTGGACTAAATGTGAAATCCAAATTATTTATCTTTACAGGCATCTTTTGCATTTTCTTTTTGGATGCATAAAGATTGGATAATGTACCATGTCTATAAAGAAACATAGTCAATTCAGAACTCTCTTCGCAAACACAATTTTCCTTGCCTTGTAAGGATTGAATGACAGCCAAAAATTCTGGAGTTATTCGATAACGATAATTGGGACTATTTGTAGCTTTACCATTATCTTCTATCAATGCCGCAGTTCTGAACGGATGCATAGCCTGCTTGCGAAAAGTTTCTCTTGAATTTTCTGCATAGATTACACCGTAGTTTTCAGCAATAAAAGCGATAACGTCATGTATTCTTATCCGATCGTTGGTAGCTTCATTCCAAGACATTCCGTTTTTAAGTTTTGCCATTGCAAGTAATGTCAAACAACAAAGTGTACCTTGTTGTTTGGTAGGCATATTTATTTTTGCCAGTAAGTTCTTTGCTGATTCTAAATTATCCATTTGTTTAATATTTTGTTGCAATTTTCGACAGATAATTCCTTGTGCATTAATTCTCTGCCCATTTCCTCTATTATCTGCCTTTCAGGGATGGGCATTTGGTTGATTTCTGTTGAATTAACTTGCGTTGATCCATTGAGAATCCGATAGTAATCATCATAAAGCGTGGAGTTCAGCAAAACATATAACCCATAAGTTACACATGGGGAATCACACTTGATAAAATTAATTTTATTTTGTGTGCTGATATAGGGAAATTGTGGATATTTTTTCTTCAAATATATACCACATTGTAATCGGCGCTCTTCTTCTTTGGAAGTAAATCGTTTTACCATCAAAAAATCACTATTTTCTTGCAGGTATCCTTTTCGATCCGTTTTTATGACCTCGCCTTCTTTCCCTAGCGGCCATATTACACGACCACCTTTAATATGTTGAGAGTAAAATAATGGATATGAATTATCTTCCAATTGATTACGCAAGACTTCCCTTGTTCTAAAGTCAACAATAACTCCAGTTTGCATACGCATATTAATATCTGGAAGTGTTGTATCAAAATGATTAATTTGATTAAGAACCTTTACATCCTTTTCATTGGTAACAAGGTACACAAATTGGTTTTGAGCCACAATTGTTCCATAAGATGCACTAAACTTCACAACATCTTCAAAAGTAGAGGTTGATGATGACGTGATATTAATGAATTTTGGTCTTTCGGTCGTTTTCTTGACTTTAACAATAATTGTCTCTTGCAACACTGATTCTCCATCAAATACCTTATCTCTACTTTCAAACAAGTGCATATCCGTAATTACACAATTGGCAAATAAATACTGCCTAAACTGCTTAAAATATGCACCGGAAGTCCACGAACGAGGCACAATGTAAACTAATTCTGCTCCGTATCTCAAATTATGAATGCCCATAGCCCAAAACAAGAAATAAAGGTTTGGCGCACCATAGCATACATTCGACATTATCTTTGCCTCATTTGCATCTTTAGAAATTTTGAGATATGGAGGATTTCCTATGATATAATCATAGACTTTATTTTCATCGTCAAATAAAGAGCCATTTTCAAAAGTTTGACTTGTTATGTAATTGGCTTTTATTATTTCGTAGTCAATCCCATATTTTGATTTTATCAAATCCAAATTAATCTTCAA
>JAFUKV010000032.1 GCA_017467745.1 Bacteroidaceae bacterium
TATGGAACGGAACAAACGTGATAGACTATTTCGGAGCGGACAAACGCAACACTTCCGGCTGGATAAATGAAAATTCAATGAGTATAGGGTTATTGATAAGTTATGGAAAGTTCGATTATCTCACGGCCGGAGATTTAACGGGACATGTTTTCTACGGCGACAGCGCAAAAGTAGACTTAGCGGCAAAAGCAGCGGAAATGTGTCAGAATGTAGAAATATGCAAAATGAACCATCACGGCTATAAAGACGCAATGTCCGAAAAATTCGTCCGCACGATTCGGGCAGAACATTACATTAATTCCGTCTGGGATCAAGAACATTTTCAACCGAACGTTTTGACCCGAATTTTTTCCGACTCCATAAACGGACACGCCGGCAAAGTATACGTTACCAATATCCCGGAAGTAACACAAGAAAAATACAAAAACGAGGCTTGGATGCAAGCTATTGTCCCGGAAACGGGACATATCGTCGTAAGAGTGTCGGAAGGAGGAAATCAATACACAATTTACATTCTGACAGATGAAGACGAATCAAGAAAAATTAAAGCTATATATGGCCCTTTCTCCGTTAAATCAGAAAGATAACATTTAATTCAGGTTAAGTACATAGCAAACAGAAAACAGACACCGAAGAGCGTTTTTTGTGAGAGGCGCTTTTCGGTGTCTGTATTTTATTACAAACAACAAACAGCTATTTCGCCTTTCCTTGTTTTTGCGCTAAAATTTCTTTCATCCCCAAACGCAATGTCATATAATCATCTGACGACAGTATCTGGGCTTGAATATTTTTATAGACTTTCGCCTCTTGTTTTTTCTGCACCGTTTTCACAACGTCTCCATTTACGGCATTATACGCATCATTCAAGTTAATATACATAAAGGGAACAACCTCGTCATTTTTCAAATCTACTGCCCCCCATTTGTCACCTTTCTGACATACAATAATTTTATTCTGCATAATTCCGCCGTAATTATTATACACAAATGGTATTACAATATTTCCTTTTTTATCTATAATACCCCATTTCCCATTCTTTTTCACGAAAGCAATACCTCTGTCAAACGGAGATGCTTCATCGAACGTACCTTTTATCATCGGTGTACCATATTTATCAGCAAAAATTACTTTCTTCCCTCCTTTTTTATTTTGTACGGTAAGCGGATTTTGATAAGCAGACTTCGATATCTTAGACGGAGATACACTCACTTCAAATTGTATGTTATCAGGGAACTCTATCTTTTCTAAAAATTCACAATTTGCAAACGCGTAAAGCCCCACTTTCCGCACAGTAGAAGGTATTTTTATTGAAATTAAATCATTTGCCGAGAGAAAAGCAGATTCGTCTATTTCTGCAACCGTATATTTTTTCCCTTCATTCTCAACTGTTTTCGGAATTTCTATTTCTGCATATCCCTCATACGCATTCCCACTTTCACCCGGCTTTACATCTCTGGCTACCGCAACGGTATTATCCGACAAAATTTTAAAGCAAAGAATCTTCCCATTTGCATCTTTCGCCTTAAAATCGTATGCATACGAATACATTAAAAACGAGCATAAGCAAAATGCAACAAATAACCGTTTCATAATTTTTCAAGTTTAAAAGGTTTAACAATTAATCATCTATGCTACAAATATAAAAAAAAATAAAATTAAAAAACAATAGATTGATAACTTTATTTTCTTATTTTAATAACACTGATTAATTACACATCTTTTTTACTCTGCCGGTATATTTTATAACCGATAACCGCAATTATTATCGACATAAGCGGACTGATAATATTGAAAAAACAATACGGCAAATAAACAACAGTAGGAACACCTAAAACTGTTGCCTGCGTCATACCGCAAGTATTCCAAGGTATCAAAGGAGATGTCACCGTTACAGAATCTTCTACTGTACGGCTCAACAACCGGGATTCAAGTCCAATTTTTTTGTACAAACCCTTAAACATATTACCGGTCAGAATAATAGACAAGTACTGATCGGCAGTACATAAGTTGAAAAATAACCCCGTCGACACCGTAGAAGTTACAGCTCCGGCTCTTCCCTTCACCCATTTCAATATAACGGAAGTAATGCTTTGCAACATACCGCTGCCCGTCATTACCCCGCCAAAGCACATAGCACATATTATCAACCAGATAGTATTCAACATACCTCCCATTCCGGTGGTAGAAACCAAATCGGTCAACTCGGCGCTTCCGGTATCTATATTCGTATCTCCATAAAAAGAAATCATCAATCCTTTAAACATGGTAGCAAAATCTATCTCGTCCGACCCGACAATTTGCGGCAATAGATGCGACTGGAATACCAATAAAAATATACCGGCTAATACCGAAGAAAAGAACAACGTTATAACCGACGGCAATCGAAACGCAATCATAATACCCGTGACAACAGGCACAACCAACAGCCACGGTGTAATATGGAACGTATTTTCTAACGACCGGGCAAACCGATATATGTGCTCAGACGAGGCCGTATCATAATTCAATCCTGCCACCGTAAATATCGCCAACGCGATAAACATAGAAGGAACGGTAGTTATCAGCATATAACGAATATGCGTAAATAACGGCGTTTCGGCAGAAGAAGAGGCTAATACGGTAGTGTCAGACAAAGGAGAAATTTTATCGCCGAAATAAGAACCGGAAATAATCGCTCCGGCAATCCACCCGACATCGAACCCCTGCGCTTTACCTATACCTATCAACGCCACGCCTATTGTAGCCACAGTAGTCCAAGAACTGCCTGTCATAACAGAAACAACCGCACATATGATACATGTGGAAACCAAAAAGAAATGGGGATGTATGATATTTAGCCCATAATAAATCAAAGAAGGCACCACGCCGCTCACCATCCAAGTACCCGCTACGGAACCTATCAACAACAAAATAACAATCCCCACCGTTACCGCTTTCATGTTAGCGGAGACAGCATTTTCAAGATCCTGCCAACGTTGCTTGTAAAACAACATGACAATCAACGCGCACACAGATGTGGCCATCATCAACGAAATTTGGCTGCCTCCCTCTAACGTATCGCTGCCGAAATTTCGAATAACAACAAACAGCATAACCACCAATACCGCAACAGGTATTAAAGACACTAACGGAGAAGGAATTCGTTTATTTTGTTCCTGATTCATCGTTTCATTTACTTTTCAAAGACCAAAAATAAGCTATTTTACCTATTTGCACAAACTCTCACCATATATATTAATATTTTGATAAATTAATCTGAACGGCCTATGTAATAAGAGAAATTTCCTATCTTTGCATGATTAAGAAAAACAAAGAAAGACTGTGCGTACCGGCATGAAGATAGATACGAAAAATAAAGAATTTCAAGATGCTCTGAATTTAATTCAACATACCCGCCAGTCTGTTTTCCTGACGGGAAAAGCCGGCACAGGAAAATCTACTTTTCTAAAATACATCTGCCAAAATACGTCTAAAAAACATGTCGTGCTGGCTCCAACCGGAATAGCGGCTATCAATGCCGGCGGCAGTACGATACACTCTTTTTTTAAGATGCCGTTTCGTCCTATGCTCCCTGACGATCCCGATTTGAATACGGCTGACAACCGTATCTATGAATTTTTGAAATATCGTTCCGAACACCGGAAACTGATACGAGAACTGGAATTGATTATTATTGATGAAATATCTATGGTAAGGGCTGATATGATTGACTTTATCGATCGGGTTCTTCGTGTATTTTCCGGAAACATGAGATTACCTTTCGGTGGAAAACAACTGCTTTTCGTAGGTGATGTTTTTCAACTCGAACCGGTTGTTACATCCGATGCCAAAGAGATTTTAGACAGATATTACCCTAACGCATTTTTCTTTTCGGCGCGCGTCTTCTCTGAAATAAGATTAGTTCCTATCGAATTACAAAAAGTATACAGGCAAAGCGATGCCGTTTTTGTAGAAATTTTAGATAAAATCCGCAATAACGACATTACCGATGGAGCACTTGCAAAGTTAAATTCACGTCATATCCCACAATACAAAACTGACCAAAACGATTTTTCCATAACACTGGCCACTCGTCGAGATAATGTCGACTATATCAACGAAAAAAAGCTGCGAGAACTCCCGGATAAAGAAATTTGCTTTACAGGAGAAATTAGAGGAGACTTTCCTGAAAGCAGTTTACCCACATCCAAAGAACTAATATTAAAAAAAGGAGCCCAAGTTATTTTTATCAAAAACGATTACGACCGCCGTTGGGTAAACGGAACTATCGGTATTGTATCGGATATTACAGACGACGGCAAAATATATGTATTGTTAGAAAACGGCGATGAATATCAGGTAGAAAAAGATTCGTGGCGCAATATTCGATATACTTACAACGAAAAAGAAAAACGAGTAGAAGAAGAGGAATTAGGCTCTTTTACCCAATACCCCATACGATTGGCTTGGGCTATTACCGTACATAAAAGTCAAGGGCTGACATTCAATAAAGTAGTTATTGATTTTACCGGCGGAAACGCTTTTGCGGCCGGCCAAACATACGTTGCCCTGAGCCGTTGTACTTCGCTTGACGGAATTGTATTGAAACGGAATATCCAAAAGGCGGATATATTCGTCCGCCCGGAAATCGTGTCATTCAGCCGGCAATTTAACGATGACAGATTAATAGAACAGTCGCTTAAAGAAGCAAAAGCAGACCAGTTATACATAAAGGCAGTACAAGCATTCGACCGTTGTGAGTTCGATCTTTTCACCGATACCATTTTTGAAGCGATGCACGCCCGATACGATTTAGAAAAACCGGAAATCAAAAGACTAATCCGAAAAAAACTAAATGTTATACGAGAACTAAAAGAAAAAAATAAAAACCTCGAAAATGAATTATATAACAAAAGCCAACAACTGAAAGAATATGCGTACGAATACTATCTGTTAGGCAACGAATGTATTACAAAAGCAAAAGATTCGCGAGCGGCGTTGGCTAATTTCAACAAAGCGTTATCATTAGACCCAACATTAGTAGATGCTTGGGTAAGAAAAGGCGTTACTTTGTTAGATATGGACGATATAAATGAAGCGGCCAGATGTTTGAATGAGGCGGTGCGACTTAGTCCCCGCTCTTTCAAAGCGCTTTACAACAGAGGGAAATTAAGACAGCAAACCCAAAATTACGAAGATGCTTTATCCGATTTATTGCGAGCAGCCGCTATAAAGCCGCAAAACCCAACAGTACATGACCGAATCGGAGATGTTTTTGTTGCATTAGGAAAGCCTGAGCTTGCAGAAAAATATCGGATAAAAGCCCATAAATTAAGAAATAAGAAAAAAACAGATTAATAGATTTTCATTATGAAAAAAGTAGTAAAAATTTCCGCAGCCGTAATAGGTATTTTTATCGCGCTATTATTGGTTTTGCCATTTGTATTCAAAGACAAAATCATCGGCATCGTAAAAGAAGAAGCAAATAAAATGCTTAATGCGAAATTAGAATTTGAAGATTTGGATATTAGCTTTTTCAGCCATTTTCCGAAAGCGTCTATCGAATTGGAGAATCTTTCTCTTTCCGGAACTGACGATTTTGAAGGAGACACACTTGTATCTGCAAAAGAAATAGCTGTTGCCGTAGACATCAGCAGTTTATTCAACGATAAAGGATTTGAAATTAGTTATATAGATCTGAAAAAGCCCAGTATAAAAGCCGTTAAATTGAAAGACGGGAAAGTGAACTGGGACATTATGAAACCGACTGACGCATCGGACGAAATAAAAGAAGATGAGGAGAGATCTTCATCATTTTCAATGAAATTGAACAACGTAACTATTCAAGACGGTACGATAGCCTATTATGACGATTCTACATCTATGAGTTTTTATACCGACAAACTAAACCTGAAATTGAAAGGCGATATGTCGGCAAAACAAAGTAATCTGGCATGTAATATGCAAACCAGAAATATTTATTTTGTCATGGGCAGAGTACCGTATTTGAAAAATGCAGAATTTAAAATGGCAATGAATGTAAATGCAGATTTCGAAAATCAGAAATTCACATTCAACGAAAACCAGCTCCAACTAAATGCTATACAGTTAAATGTAGACGGATGGATCGCCATGTTACAAGACGGCATGGATATGGATATTAAAGTGAACAGCCCGAAAATCGAATTCAAAGATGTGCTATCACTTATACCCGCTATCTACCAAAACAATTTCAACGCATTACAGACATCCGGTAAATTAGCGTTCAATGCTTCAGCAAAAGGGAAAATGCAAGGAGACAATGTCCCTCAATTCAACGCTTCACTCGATGTAAAAGACGCTCGTTTCAACTACGATAATATGCCGAAAACCGTTGAACAAATCGCTATATCGGCAAATGTCAATAATCCCGGAGGTAGCCTCGATAAAACGGTTGTAAACGTCAGCAACCTAAGTTTCTCTATGGCCGGTAACCCGTTCAAAGCTACGTTATACGCCTCTACTCCTATCAGCGACTTGAATTTCAAAGCTACTGCCGACGGAAAATTAGATTTGAATGCTGTAAAAGAGGTTTATCCCTTAGGCGATTCTACCGACTTAAATGGAACGATTACCGCAAACCTGAAATTTGCCGGAAAAATGTCGGACATAGAAAAAGAGCGGTATGAAAACGTTCAAGGCGAAGGAACTTTCGCTATCGACCAAATGAAATTTAAAACGACCGACTTCCTTATTCTATCCATAGAAAAAGCCCAAGCATCGGTAAACCCGAAATCGCTAAGTCTTTCAGAATTCAACCTGAAAATAGGAGCAAGCGATTTGCATGCCAAAGGAGAAATATCCAACTATCTGCCATACGTTTTACGCAATGAAACGTTACACGGAAAACTGGATATTACATCCAATCTACTCGACATAAATGAACTGATGGGTGAAACCGAAACCGCCGAAACAACAGAATCGGATACGACAGTTATCTCGGCTATCGAAGTCCCCAAAAACCTGAACTTGGCTCTGACTGCTAATGTCAAAAAAATACTGTTTCAAAAAATGGTTATAGAAAACCTAACAGGAAATCTGACTGTGGCAAATGGAACGGTACAAATGAATCCGTTAAATATGAACTTATTCGGAGGAACAATTTCAGCAAACGGTTCATACAGTACGACAAAATCCGCTGAAAATCCCGAAGTAAAATTTGCTCTGAATATCAAACAAGCCTCTTTTGAACGGACATTCAATGAATTAGACATGATACAGCAATTAGTACCTCTGTTTGCAAAAACGGGAGGAAACTATTCTGTAAACTTCGACATGAACACAACTCTCGATAAAAGCATGAGCCCCGATCTAAAAACATTGATGGCAAAAGGTCTATTAGAATCGGCAAATATCAATATACAAAATATTGAAGTATTTGACCAACTTGCATCGTTACTGAAAAACGACAAACTGAAAAACATCAATGCCAAAGATATTAAAATACCTTTCACCATTGAAGACGGACTCATTAAAACAAATCCGTTCGATTTAAGTGTAGGAAACATCAGCATGAACCTGTCGGGAACAACCAGCTTATCGCAAGAAATAGATTACAACGCTAAAATAAAGCTACCTGAAAACAGCTTAGGCGATTATGTTAAAAATGTTACCGCCCATATAGGCGGAACATTTACCAGTCCAAAAATTTCGCTGAATACCAAAGACATGATACAGGACGCTATCAAGCAAAATATAACAGACAAATTGTTCGGAAACAAAAATGACAGTACATCTGTAACATCCGACATATCTGCCAAAATAGAAAAACTGCGTGCCGATGCAGAAACTGCCGGACAAAAATTGATAACCGCCGCCGAAAAAGAAGGCAATAAATTAGTAGAGAAAGCCTCCAATCCCGTTGCCAAAATAGCAGCGAAAAAAGGAGCGGAAGCTCTGGTTAAGAAAGCAAAGGAACAGGCTGAAAAACTAAAAACCGATGCCGAAGCAAAAATAAAAGAACTGGAACAAGGTAATACATCAGAAACAAAATAAATCGTACATATTATGTCAACAACTAAATCAAAAGTCTATTTTACAGATTTACGCACTAATCCGCATTCAAACTTATTAGACAAAGTTGAACGTCTGGCAAAACGCGCCGGAATTGAAAATATCGACTTTAAAAATAAATTCGTTGCTATAAAAATACACTTCGGCGAACCGGGTAACTTGGCATACATTCGTCCCAACTACGCCGCACGGGTAGCGCAACTGCTCCGCTCATTGGGAGGAAAACCGTTCTTAACAGACAGTAATACGCTTTATTCCGGAAGACGGGCAAATGCAGTAGACCATTTACAAAGCGCAATGGAAAACGGATTCAACCCTATATCGGCACAGTGTCAAGTCATCATTGCCGACGGACTAAAAGGTACAGACTACCGTGAAATAGAAATCGACGGAGAATGTTGCAAATCGGCCAAAATAGGTACCGCCGTAGCCGATGCGGATATTATTATCTCCATGACTCATTTTAAAGGACACGAAATGACCGGTTTCGGAGGGGCTTTGAAAAATTTGGGTATGGGTGCTGCCAGCGTGGGAGGTAAATTAGAGTTACACTCTTCATCTAAACCGTTTATCAACGAGCCTAATTGCACAGGATGCCGTATTTGCGTTAAAAACTGCGCACACGGAGCATTATCGCTCAATTCCGATAAAAAAGCGTCTATCGATTACGCTTTATGTGTAGGCTGCGGGCAATGTGTAGCCCTATGCCAATTCGATGCCGCACAAGTAGAGAATGACTCTACAACAGAAGATTTAAACAAAAAAATCGCCGAATACACTTGGGCAGTACTGAAAGATAAACCTAATTTCCACCTAAGTTTTATTATGAACGTTTCGCCCGAGTGCGATTGCTGGAACCACAATGACGCAGCCATTGTCCCCGATTTGGGGATACTCGCTTCGTTCGACCCTGTTGCATTAGACCAAGCCTGCGCCGACCTCGTTATACAAGCCCCTTCGGTAGGTAATAATAGATTACATTCAGACTGCAATCATGACAATCATGACTTGATGCAAGGTAAAGATAAATTCAGATTAGCGCATCCCAACATAGATTGGCGTGTTGCATTAGAACATGCCGAAAAAATCGGTATCGGAACTCGGCAATACGAACTGATAAAAATCTAAAACAATTAATTCTCTAAAAACAGAGGCTGAAAATTTTCAGCCTCTGTTTTTCTTAACGAATAGCCGCAATAACACCAAAGCTTCTCTACAAATGTTTGTTTTACATCTAAAATTACACTAATTTTGCGGGCAAAACCAAGATTAAACATCATGAGCGACCAACGATATAACCTGCGGGGCGTTTCCGCATCAAAAGAAGATGTGCACAACGCTATCAAAAACATCGATAAAGGAATTTTCCCGAAAGCATTTTGTAAAATCATTCCCGATATATTGGGCGGAGATCCCGAATACTGCAACATTATGCACGCCGACGGCGCAGGAACAAAATCGTCGTTAGCTTATATGTATTGGCGCGAAACCGGCGATTTGTCTGTATGGAAGGGCATAGCGCAAGATGCCCTCATCATGAATATAGACGACTTGTTATGCGTAGGCGCAACAGATAACATATTGGTATCTTCTACCATAGGGCGAAATAAACTGTTGATACCCGGTGAAGTAATTTCCGCTATCATCAACGGTACAGACGAATTATTGGCAGAGCTTCGCAGTCTCGGCGTAAATGCTTATGCTACAGGAGGAGAAACAGCCGATGTGGGCGATTTGGTCAGGACAATCATTGTAGATAGTACTGTTACCTGCCGTATGAAACGCTCGGACGTTATATCGAATCATCGGATACAAGGCGGAGATGTTATTGTCGGGATGGCATCATTCGGACAAGCCTCGTATGAGAAAGAGTACAACGGAGGAATGGGCAGCAACGGGTTGACATCGGCAAGGCATGATGTATTCGCCAAATACTTAGCACAAAAATATCCTGAAAGTTACGATGCGGCTGTTCCGGACGACTTAGTATATTCCGGCAATTTAAAATTGACCGACGCAATTGAAGGGTTGGGTATAGATGCAGGTAAATTGGTACTCTCTCCCACCCGTACATACGCTCCGGTAATAAAAAAACTATTGGATGAAATGCGTTCTACCATACATGGAATGGTACACTGCTCCGGCGGTGCGCAAACCAAAGTAATGCACTTTGTTGAAAACGTAAAAGTGGTTAAAAATAATCTGTTCCCTATACCTCCTCTGTTTAAAACTATTCAGGAACAATCGGGTACAGATTGGAAAGAAATGTACAAAGTCTTTAACATGGGACATCGCATGGAGATATACCTCGCACCTGAAAATGCGCAAACAGTTATAGACATTGCACGCTCTTTCAATATAGATGCACAGTTAGTAGGTTTTGTAGAACCTGCCGATAAAAATTCAATGATTAAAGAATCGGAATACGGAAAATTCGAATATTAATATAAAAAACTTTTTTACAAAAGCATCAAGCATAAAAAGCCCTATCAATTTCTATTAGAAAAAGATAGGGCTTTTATTTTAAAAATCCTAAGTATCTTTGCTAAAACTATTATAAAAACTGAATATTATGAAAACAACCAAACTAATTTGTTTTACTGCAATCGTCTTATATATGATGGTATTAACAGGATGTCAATCGCCAAGAGACACTTGGCAGTTAGTATGGGAAGAAAATTTCGATAAGGACGGCGTTATAGATGAAACGGTATGGAGTAAAATTCCGAGAGGTACATCAGACTGGAATAATTACATGTCAAACTATGATTCTCTTTACGATGTAAAAGACGGTAATCTTATACTTACCGGCATGGTAAATCCTGACACCGTCAGCGATGCCGTTCCGTACATTACCGGCGGCATTTACACCAAAGACAAAAAAGGATTCGAAAACGGGAAAATAGAGATATGTGCCAAATTGGGTAACGCGCAAGGCGCATGGCCTGCTTTTTGGTTACTGCCTTTTGACAATGAACAATGGCCGTATGGCGGAGAAATAGACATTATGGAACGGCTTAATTCCGATACTATCGCTTATCAAACCGTACATTCTCACTATACATATAATTTAAAGATGGGCGATAATCCAAAACAAGGAGGAATCGGAACCATAAAGAAAGACAACTACAATATATATAGTGTAGAACTTTATACCGACAGTATAGTATTCGGCATAAACGGAAACCATACATTTACATATCCCCGCATAAAAACAGATAAAGAGGGACAGTTTCCTTTCGACCGACCGTTTTATTTGCTACTTGACATGCAATTAGAAGGTTCATGGGTAGGAAAAGCTAACCCGAAAGATTTACCGGTTTCCATGTACATAGATTGGGTACGTTTTTATCAGAAACCCGAAAAGGACAAATAACAGCCAACTTAAAAAAGATTATTATTACATCCGTGTCTATACACCGAAATGAAATATGAATTTCACATAGCAGAAATGAACCGACATTAAAACTGCAAGAAACTATGTATTCCTGAATTGTTTCCGATACTTAGACGGCGGCATTCCCATTGTACTTGTAAAGACCCGCACGAAATGCGGCAGGTCGTTGAAGCCTACAAGATAACATATCTCCGACACTCCTTTTTGCGAATGTTTCAGCAAATCGCAAGCCGTGTTCAGACGGTATTGTGTGACAAACTGTGAAAAGGTCATCATCTTGTGCTTTTTGAAATAGGAGCAAAACGCCGAACGGTTCATACCCATCTCCGCCGCAATGTCGTCCAATGTGATGGAATGAACATAGTGCTTCATCACGTATGTGCAAATCTGCTGCATACGCCGCACGTCCTTCTCAATACGCATCGGTTTTCCTGCAAATGTATGGTCGGACGAAGTAAAGATGACAGGCAATAGGCGAAACATCGCACTCAAACGTCCCAGTTCGTCCATACCGTTTATTTCGGATAATGCCTTACGAATAACTCGAGAACTTTCCCTCCCGAACTTCAACGCATCAGTCGGAAACATTACGCCCGCCAATCTGTTTCGTAATTCAGGAAATACTTCTATACACCGCTCCACTAACGAATGGCTAAAAGCCACCATTAAGTAACGGACACAACCGTCCTCGCCCGCATTGTCGTCTGCGTATTCCCAACGATGAAGCATCGATGGCGGAATCAACACCACATCGCCCGCCGTAAAAGGCTGTAATGTGTCGCCTGCCATTCGGTTACCCTGTCCATGAACGACATAATACAACTCCCACGCATCGTGCTGGTGGAGCTTGGCTTCGAGGCTCGGCTCCACCCGTTGGTCTATGAAGAAAAACGAATGATTCTCCACCTCAGGCAACTCGTACGGTATGGCTGTATCTTCCATAAATAATTGCTTTGATTTATATAATTGCAAATTTACAACAATTATACGAAACAATAAAACAAATACAGGACAATAAAGCGACGTAACTTTGCAACCGGAAACAAGAAATGTAACTTAAAAATGTATTGTTATGGAATTGTACGAAGTATTGGAGAAACGCCGCACATACCGCGACTACTCCGACCGTGAAGTGAGTGATGAAATCCTCAAAAGAGTAATCGGTGCGGCATTCAAAGCCCCGACAAACGATCACCTGCGCCAGTTTGAATTCATCGTGGTGCGCGGACGCAAAAACATCGCCAAAGTAATCGCCCCGCTCGCCAAAAACATGGCTGCCTTCAAGAATCTGGTACATGAAGTGGATGAATCGGGCGACAAGGATAAGATGGATATGTTTGCCGATGCCCTGCCCAAGCAACAGCGTATGCTGATGCAGAACGGTCTGCTGATTATCCCGTTCTTCCGCCAACAGACGTGGCCATTGCTCAAACCTACGGAACAAAGTTCGCTCAACTACTTTGCTTCGGCATGGTGCGCACTGGAAAACATGTTGCTCGCCGCCACCGCCGAAGGATTGGGAACCGTGTTCCACATTCCCGTTGCCGACGAAACGGAAAAAATCAAGGAGATTGTCGGTGCTCCCGAAGACTACGAGTTCACCTGTTTGCTGACGATGGGCTATCCCGCAGAAAACGCCTTTCTGCCCAAACAAAAAGAAATCGACATCGAGGAGCGGATACATAAGAATCTTTGGTAACCCGGCAACATGAAAGGACATATTCTGATATTGTCGGCGAATATCCTGTTCGGTGTCAGTATGCCGGTATTCAAATACCTGCTGACTTCAGATGTACCACCGGAAGCAATTACCATCATGCGGGCGATTTTCGCCTGCATGATGTTTTGGTTCGTGTCCCTCTTCATGCCGAAAGAAAAAGTCCTGCCGAAAGATTTGAGAACACTCTTCATCTGCGCCTTGTGCGGCGTGGGTATCAACCAATGGCTGTTTGTTGTCGGGCTGAAAAATTCTTCGCCTGTCGATGCCTCCATTATCGCTACCGCAGTGCCTATTTTCGTGTTATTGCTGGCAGCCGCCGTCCTCAAAGAGCCTATTACGGCCAAAAAGTCTTTTGGCGTATTTCTTGGCGTAAGCGGAGGCATTTTGCTCGTGTTCAGCACCGCACATACCGCTGACGGAACCAACAGTCTTTGGGGAGATACACTGATGTTACTGAACCAGTTGATGTATTCCGTCTATCTGGTCTTGTCTAAACCTTTGTCTCGACGCCACTCGTCCGTGACAATGATGAAATGGATGTTTCTGTTCTCCACATTGACACTCGCACCATTTTGTCTCCCGCACGTGCAGCACGTCCCCATATTCCATCGGGAAACTTTCAACATGACGCAACTGTGCGCACTCCTTTATCTGCTGTTTGGAGCCACGTTCGTCGCATTCATGCTTATCCCGATGGCATTGAAACATATCCGTCCCACTACGGTCAGCATGTACAATTATGTGCAGCCCATTGTCGCTTCCGTAATCACCATTGCTGCCGGGCAGGACACCATCTCGATACAAAAACTGTTGTCTGCGGCTTTGGTATTTGCCGGTGTTTACTTGGTGACGAAGAGTAAGAAAAAGGAAGAGATGAAAAATTTAATATTGCATAAGACATGATTATAAATACAGGAGGGCGGACAGATACCGTCAACTATTACAGCGATTGGCTGTTGAACCGATTCGAAGAGGGATATGTCTATTCACGTAACCCACTGTTCCCGAGTCATATTACAAAATATACGCTCGACCCGTCAGTAGTGGATTGCGTGGTGTTCTGCTCTAAAAACTACCGCCCGATTCTGTCGGAACTTCATCGGATTACCGACCGTTTCAATGTATTTTGCCACTATACCATCACGGCATACGGCAAAGACGTGGAACCGAACGTACCGGACATCGACCAGAGTATCGACACGCTTGTCGAACTCTCTGCAAAAGTCGGAAGCAAATGCGTTGCATGGCGTTACGATCCTGTACTGCTGACCTTGAAATACACAGTGGATTACCATCTGAGAATGTTCGATTACATGGCTTCACGCCTTGCACCGTATGTGAATTTCTGCGTATTCAGTTTCGTGGAAATGTACAAGAGGCTCGAACAAAATATGCCAGAACTGATTCCGCTGACAGATAGGGACAAGGAAAAGCTGGCAGGGA
>JAFUKV010000033.1 GCA_017467745.1 Bacteroidaceae bacterium
ATGATAGTCTGGAAAATTATAAAGAGATAATCATAAAAAAAGTTCTTTCGGAAGGTCTGGAATCTCTTTCGTCAGGAGATGTTATGACAAAATATTTTATAGATGAAATCTCTCCCGAAGCGGCGCGTAAAGTGAAAGAACAATATAAAGACACTACCATTTATATTGAAATAGAAAAAGACGATGAACCGGCGCGTATGCTGAAAACTGTTTTCCGGACGGCTGACGGAAAATATTATCAGTTGCGTATTATCACTTCTATTTTAGAGAAAGATGATTTGTCGGAGCAAATATTGACGGATGTCATTTATCTGTATACGGCGATGATTGTTTTTGTATTTATCATCATTCGCTTGATGTTTCGCCGTAATATGAAACCCTTATTTGATTTGCTCGGTTGGTTGGATAATTTTACGTTGGGTAAAAAAAATGTTCCGTTAGCAAGCGATGTAAAGATAGACGAATTTCATAAGTTGTATGATACGGTAAAAAAAATGGCAGAGCGTAATGAGTATTATTATGATATGCAGAAACAATTTATAGAGAATGCCTCTCATGAGTTGCAAACGCCTTTGTCTATTGCCATGTCTAAGTTGGAGATGTTGGTAGAGCAAGAAAATTTTACAGAAGCTCAGTTAAACCAGATTGCCGAAATACATAACCGAATCAACCATATTATACAACTGAATAAAACGTTATTGATGCACTCTCGTATTAATAATAGGCAATATCACAATGAACAAGAAATATTCTTTAACCCGTTAGTGAAGCGAATGGTGAATGATTTTCAAGAAATGTATCAACACAAAATATCTATACAGTTGGAAGAAAAGGGTACATGTTGTTTCAGGATGAATGAGACTCTGGCCTCTGTGTTGATTCGTAACTTATTGAAAAATGCCGTAATTCATAGTGAAACAGGTTATCCTGTCACTGTTACTGTTTTTGATGCTAAGATTTGTTTTGTGAATCGTGGAACAGAACAATTGGACTTAAACAAAATTATGGGACGTTTTTTTCAAGGAGATAGAAATAAGAAAGATTCAACAGGGTTGGGCTTGGCCATAGTAAAATCTATTACAGAAGTTTGTCCGATTAAGTTGAATTATTTTTTCGAGAATCAAAACCATCATTTTGAAATTATTTTCTACAAAAAGTGAGAAAAGAGGTATTTTTCCCAAAAGATTCCTAATTTAAATCTTTTCTTTGTAGCAACTAAAATGATTTTGACTTATGAAAAGATTGATTGTTGCCTTGTTTTTATGTGTTTTCTGTGCACAGTTATCGTTATTTGCCGATACGAAAATTTCTATTGAAAAATCGCAGTTGCCGAAACTCTCTCAAAAGTTTTTGGATGAACATTTTCCGAATGTAATTGTTTCTCATATAAAGGCTGAAAAAAATTTGTTTGGAATTATTGCCTATGAGGTTATATTGACCAATGGTTTTGAGTTGGATTTTGATAAAAAAGGAGAATGGACAGAGATTGACGGAGAAAACCGAGAAGTTCCGGCAGCTATTGTCCCCGAAAAGATTAGAAAATCTGCTGCGGAAAAATTCCCCGGAAAGAAAATAACGCAAATAAAGAAAAAAAGAAAGGTCTATGAAATAGAAATTTCTGATGGAGAAGATCTAATTTATACGCATGATGGCGTATTTAAAGGATATGATGACTAACCAATTAAAAAAAGAAAAAGTATGAAAAAAGCATTATTATCACTATTATTCCTTTTGGGAATATCGTTTACATGGGCGGCTTGCGATGATGATGACGATAATTATTCTCCTTCCAGTGAAGTTGTAAGCGCCTTTAAAGCAAAGTTTCCGGGAGCGGAAAAAGTAGAATGGAAAAAGAAGAATGTTTATCAGGTTGCCGATTTTACTCAGAATGGAGTTGAAACAGAAGCATGGTTTGATGCAACCGGTAACCTGATATTGACGGAAATAGATGTTGCTTACTCACAAGTGCCTGTGGCTGCCAGAGAATGGATTGCTGCATCTGAGTATGCAGGATGGGAGATAGATGATGTTGATAAAGTTGTTCGGGAAGGAATGGCTACCGTGTATGTTGTAGAACTTGAATCGGGAAAGAACGAAGTTGACGTATATTTTTCCGAAACAGGAGAATGGATAAAGACTGTGGTAGATTCTGACAATAAAGACGATAAGTATTTGCCTGATAAAATACCTGCGGCTATTCAAACTTATTTGACAGATAATTATCCGACAGCGGTTATATTAGATTATGAAAAAGATAAAAACTACTATGAAGTAGATATTTTAGATGGAACTGTGCATAAAGAAATAACTTTTGATTTGCTGTTAGAATGGTTATCTACTCATTATGACGTTAATCCGTTGTTGTTGCCTCAAGTTGTCAAAGATGCTCTTGCTCAGTCGCAATGGGCAGATTGGAGAATTGATGATGCGGAATTTTGGCAAGAAAGCGGAAAAAAAGACTATTATGAATTGGAATTAGAAAAAGGTTCGATAGAGAAAGATATAAGAATAGATATTGATGGTAATATTTTGAACGGTATATAAAATATAAAATGCTGAACGCGGCTGTCTCAAAACGGAATAAATGAGGCAGCCGTTTTTTTATGTTTCTACTTTGTCTATATAGAAATAAGAAGTTTGGTAAATACGGTTTTACGTAGAAGTTTTAGCATTAGTCTCTTTGTAAAAAGAGGCCGAAATAAGTATAGGTAATTGATTATTTAACTTTGAAAACTGTTTTTCGTTGGTTACCTTGTTCGTCTATTACAGTAAGCAGATATGTACCTTCGTCCGGTAAACATGAAATTTCATGTTTACCGGATGTTTCTCCTAAGAATATATCATTTAAATGCCAATATAAAGTTGCGTTTTCACGAGAATGGGCGGCTTTAAAAATGACCGGATTTTTTTTCCCTCCGAAACCTTTGGGTAAAATTAGGGTAGCGTTGTATTCGGGATATATGATAGCGATTTGTGAACTTTGGCTTTCATCGCACCCCGGTTTTATCGGAGGGAGAGGGCGATAGTCTATGTGGTAATTTTTGTAATAATATTCTTGGGCGGGCGGTAATACGAACCAAGATTTTTTTATCATCCGGTCTATACGTTCGCAGGAGCTATTTACTCTGAATTTTCCGTCTTCGGATAGATGGATAAAACGATGAAAAGGACAAAGTTCTGTTTTTATTCCGGATGCGGGAATATGTATCGTATCGGTTTCTTCACAGGCTTCGGATGCCCGGTATCCGCTTTTTCTGCAAATAATCGCTTCGATGGTTTCGTCTAACGGTTCGTCAAACCATGCCGATGCCGGGAGCAGAGAAAACAGATCGAATAGAACAGGGGCTGCATAGCCTACTCCCGTTAATTGCGGACGGCCTTCTCCTGTGGCGTTTCCTACCCATACGCCTATTGCGTATTTAGATGTTACGCCCACCGCCCAAGCATCCCGATTTCCGTAGCTGGTTCCGGTTTTCCACGCTATTTTTTTCATTGATGCAAACTGTTGCCAATCTGCCTCTTCTTCCGGACGGCTGAGCGCAGACATGGCTTCGAACGTGTGCCATATAGATACAGCCGAGTATAACGGATCGTCTGTTAGGCGTTTATCTTTTATCGATTTGACAGGCTCTTGCGGTGGAAGATGAGTAAGTCTGAGCGGGTGTATATCTTCCGGCAGATAGCGTCCGTTATAGCGTCTGAAATGATTCAATGTACGAGATAAAGATGCGTACATGCCGGTAATGTCCCATAATGTGCCTTCGGCTCCGCCTAAAATTAAAGATGCTCCGTAATGATCTTCTGAAAATCTCAAAGTGGTCATTCCGGTTTTTTTCAGTAAAGAAAGAAAACGACTGGTATTGTATTTTGATAACATTCTGACTAACGGAACGTTTAGAGATCTTTCGATAGCAATATGTGCAGGCACAGCTCCATAAAAAGTTTTGTTATAATTTTGAGGGGTGAATCCGTCTATGTTTAAAGGAATGTCGGGTATGAGAGTACCGGGCAATAGTAGGCCGTCATGTAACATTCCGGCGTATAAAAAAGGTTTTAAAATACTTCCCGTACTTCTTGCCGAAGTAATGATGTCTACTTGCGAGGCTGCTATTCTGCTGGTATCATTGGTGCTGTTGCCTATGTATGATATGACCTCTCCGGTCTCTATGTCGGCTATTAACGCTCCGATATTATGTATGTGGTTGGCCTTGTATTCGTTGGCGTACTGGTTGACGATTTTTTGGCAACGTATTTGCAGTTTATATTGTAACGTCGATTGTTTTTTGCCTGTTCCGGATTCTTTCAACATTCTGTCTAATAAATGAGGAGCATGGTTCGGCAG
>JAFUKV010000034.1 GCA_017467745.1 Bacteroidaceae bacterium
AAGCGACATAGATTATTTTATGTCGCTTTTTTCTTTTTTAACATTTTTACGTATGCTCTATTCTTTTTCGTTTTCTTGTTGAGCTTCATATTCTTTCAATAATTTTTCTTGCACATCGCTTGGTACAAGCTCGTATGAAGAAAATTTCATAGATAAAGACGCTCTTCCGCCGGTTATGGAACTGAGGGATGTTGAATACGAAGACATTTCTTTTAAAGGAACTCTGGCTTGTATTTTTTCGAATCCTTTTTCGCTCGACATTCCCATAATGATAGCTCTACGTCCTTGTAAATCGCTCATAACGTCACCCATTTTGTCGGCGGGAACAAATACGGAAACATCGTAAACGGGTTCGAGAATTTTTGGACCTGCGTTTTTAAATGCTTCACTGAATGCGTTGCGACCGGCCAGTCGGAATGATATTTCGTTGGAATCTAACGGGTGCATTTTTCCGTCATATACGCAAACTCGTACGTCGCGGGCATACGATCCCGTTAAAGGACCTTGTTCCATTCTATCCATTAAACCTTTTAGTATGGCGGGTAAAAAGCGTGCATCAATAGCGCCGCCTACTATACAGTTGACGAATATCAGCTTGCCTCCCCATTCAAGGTCAATGGTTTGGGTATCTCTTACATTCATTTTATATTCCTGACCGTTGAAGCGGTAAGTATCCGGTGCGGGCATTCCTTCCGTATAGGGTTCAATTATCAAATGAACTTCGCCGAATTGTCCGGCTCCTCCTGATTGTTTTTTATGGCGGTAATCGGCTCGGGCGGCTTTTGTAATGGTTTCACGGTATGGAATTTTGGGCTCGAAAAATTCTATCGGCATTTTATCGTTGTTTTCAATGCGCCATTTTAGCGTGCGAAGGTGAAATTCTCCCTGTCCGGAAACGATGGTTTGTTTAAGTTCCTTAGATTGGGTTACTTCCCATGTGGGGTCTTCTTCGTGCATTCGTGTCAGAATTTCGCTTAATTTTTCGGCATCGGCTTCATTCACGGGTTTTATAGCCCTTCTCATTTTAGGATCTGGGTATTTTATAAAGTCGAATTTATATTCGCAACCTTTACCGTTAAGGGTATTTCCGGTACGTACATCTTTTAGTTTTACGGTAGCTCCGATGTCGCCGGCTTCGAGGGTTTCAACTTTGGTACGTATTTGCCCCGAAGTACAGTAGATTTGGGCGATGCGTTCACGGCTGCCGCGAGTTAAGTTGATAAGATCGTCTCCTTCTTTTATTTTTCCGGACATTACTTTGAAATACGATACTTCGCCGATGTGTGGTTCTACTGTTGTTTTAAAGAAGAAAAGGCTGGTAGGACCCGTTGCGTCGGGAGCTACTTCTTCTCCGGATTCTGTTTTAGGTTTGGGCATTTCGCTTACGAAAGGAACTACGTTTCCGAGAAATTCCATCATTCGCCGTACTCCCATGTCACGTAATGCACTTACACAAAATACGGGAAACATACTGCGGGTAATCAGTCCTTTTCGGATGCCTTCGCGCATTTCGTCTTCCGATAACGAACCTTGATCGAAAAATTTTTCCATTAAGGTTTCATCGTTTTCGGCGGCTGCCTCTACTAAAAGTTGGTGTAATGCTTCTGCTTTTTCTTTTTCCGATTCAGGGATAGGCAATACTTCGGGCGTTCCTCCTTCCGGTTTCCATTGGTAGAGTTTCATTTTTAAAACGTCTACCATAGCGTTGAACGAGGCTCCGCAACTAATCGGATACTGAATCAATACGATTTTGTTTCCGAAACACTCTTTCAGTTGTTCTACCGAATTATCAAAATCCGCCTTTTCGCCGTCTAACTGATTCATGGCGAAAATAACCGGTTTTTTCAGATTGTCAGTATACCTGAAAATGTTTTGAGTACCTACTTCTACGCCGTACTGAGAGTCGATAACGATGACGCCTGTATCGGTAACGTTAAGGGCGGTAATGGCACTTCCTACAAAATCATCCGATCCGGGACAGTCGATTACATTTAATTTTTTTCCTAAAAATAATTTTATTATTTGTTATTCTAGTTTTTTATCATAATCTTTTGGTAAATATTCTGGTTTTATTTTCTTCAAGCTCTCTGAATTATGAAATTTCGTATAAATATATGTTATCTGATTCTCTCCAGTTAATAATGCATATTCAAAAGACTGGTCATGACCATCTACCGCAATATAGGCAGGATTCGGAAA
>JAFUKV010000035.1 GCA_017467745.1 Bacteroidaceae bacterium
CATCAATAACGTTCAACGCCAAAAACGCAACCTCGAACGTATCGTTAATAGGGGCAACTATTTTAGGGTTGTTTGTAACCTTCACCGCAGCGGATGTACGCCCGTGAAACGATTTCTGAAATGCTATCACTTTTTTCTTTCCGGTTGCAAACGAAGCCAACTTTAAAGCATTTTCATTGGCTTCTGCCCCTGAATTGATTAAAAACAGCGAATAATCGTCATAACCTGACATTTTTCCTAACTTTTCGGCCAACTGCACTTGTAAACTGTTTTTTACCGAGTTAGAACAAAACATCAACTTTTGCGCCTGTTCTATCAACTTTTGCGTGTAATACGGATGAGTGTGCCCCACCGAGATAACGGCATGGCCACCATACAGGTCAAGATATTCCTGACCTTTGTCATCGTAAGTATAACATCCTTTTCCGCTGACAATTTCTATATCAAACAACGGATATACATCAAATAAATTCATGCTACATCTTTTTTAAAATCCTACGGGTTTCAGGTGCAAACCTACTTTTTCTTCCAATCCGAACAACAGGTTCATATTGTGCACAGCCTGTCCCGAAGCGCCTTTCAACAAATTATCTATAATAGAAGTAATTAACAACTTATCTCCATGTTTCTCTAAATGCAACAAACATTTATTCGTACCGACAACTTGTTTCAGGTCTAAGTTTTTATCTACGATATGAGTAAACGAATGATCGTCATAATACTCTTGGTACAATTTTATAATCTCAGGTAACTCTACCGGGCAATCCAAATATGCCGTAACAAAAATTCCTCTGGCGAAATTTCCCCTTACCGGAATAAAATTGATATGCGACGAAAAACTATTTTGCAATTGTTGCAAGCTCTGCCCTATCTCAGCCAAATGCTGATGCGTAAACGGCTTGTAGATAGAAATATTGTCGTTACGCCAACTGAAATGAGAAGTAGGCGACGGCTTTTGCCCCGCACCGGTAGAACCGGTAATAGCATTTACATGTACATCGTTGTTCAACAACAAATTTTTCGCCAACGGCAACAATGCCAGCTGTATGGCAGTAGCGAAACAACCCGGATTAGCTATATGTTTCGCCCGCACAATTCGTCGTCGGTTCAACTCGGGCAAACCGTACACAAAATCATGTTCGGGCGATTCCATGCGATAATCCATAGAGAGGTCTATCAACCGAAGCTCTTCGGGCAATGTATGGCTCTCCATAAATTTGCGCGTATCGCCATGCGCCGTACAGAAAAACAGTACGTCTATCTGATCGAAAGGAGTTTGTTCGGTAAATGTAAGATCCGTTTCGCCATACAATCCGGAATGCACATCGCATATTTTATTGCCCGCATTACTGGAACTGTTTACAAATACAATCTCCACATCGGGGTGATTGATCAATAATCTGATTAACTCTCCGGCAGTATAACCTGCACCGCCAATTATTCCTACTCGTATCATTTCCTGTTTCTTATTTTTACAGGACGGTCGTACAGACCGTCCCTCTATAAATCTGATTTATTTTTTATTTTTATTTTGTACCGAATAATATATCTTCATCTGGTTACCGAGAATTTTGGTAAAACCTTTTACATCGTCGGCAGTCCATGCTTTATTTACTTCACCGTATTCGCCGAAATCTGATTTCATCAAATCGAAATCACTCTGAACGCCCACCAACACATAGTGATACGGTTTCAGGTTTATAATTACACGTCCGGTTACATTACGCTGCGAACTTTCAAGGAAAGCCTCCATATCACGCATTACCGGGTCAAGATACTGAGCCTCATGCAAAAACATTCCGTACCACGTACCTATTTGATCTTTCCAATATTGTTGCCATTTAGTCAGCGTATGCTTTTCAAGCATTTTATGCGCATTGATAATAACCATCGGCGCAGCAGCTTCAAAACCCACACGACCTTTAATACCAATAATAGTATCACCGATATGCATATCGCGACCGATAGCATATTTAGAAGCAATCGCCTCAACGGCACGGATAGCGTCTACTTTATTTTCGTACGTTTTTCCATTAACGGCCGAGATTTCACCTTCCGCGAAATCGAGCGTCAAAGTTTCTTCACCGGTAGCCGTCATTTGCGAAGGATAGGCTTCTTCGGGCAACGTTTGGTCAGAATGCAACGTTTCTTTTCCCCCGATACTTGTTCCCCACAAACCCTTGTTAATAGAATACTCCATTTTGGTAAAGTCTGCCACAAAACCATGCTTTTTCAAATAATCTATTTCATATTCGCGAGTCAACGTCATATCGCGAGTCGGTGTCAAAACTTTAATATTCTGAGCCAATACGTTAAATGTCAAGTCAAAACGAACTTGGTCGTTACCGGCTCCCGTACTACCGTGAGCTACATAATCAGCTCCGATTTCTTTCGCGTAATTGATGGTGGCAATAGCTTGGAAAATACGTTCGGAACTAACCGAAATAGGATAAGTACCGTTACGCAAGATATTACCGAACACCATATATTTGATACTTTTATTGTAATATTCCTGAGTAATATCGAGCGTTACATGTTTTGTAGCGCCCAATTTGTATGCGCGTTCTTCTATCGCTTTCAGTTCTTCATCGCTGAAACCGCCCGTATTGGCAATAGCCGTATACAATTCGTAACCTTTCTCTTCTGTCAGATATTTAGCGCAAAACGAGGTATCCAATCCTCCGCTAAATGCTAAAACTACTTTTTCTTTCATTTCGTCTTTTACTTTGTAGGTTCATTATTTTTATCTTCCGTTTTTTCTTCGTGATGCTCGTTGTGCGGATTATGCGGATCATAAAGCATACCGGTACACAAGCACATACGCCGATTGGTACGTTGCAGAATATCGTAATTGACACAACTCTGACAACCTCTCCAAAACGCGTCATCATCGGTTAATTCAGAAAAAGTTACGGGACGATAGCCCATCTCCGAATTGATTTTCATTACCGCTAAACCGGTAGTCAAACCGAATATTTTTGCATCGGGAAATTTTTCGCGAGACAACTCAAACGCTTTCCTTTTGATACGTTTAGCCAAACCGTGCCCACGGTAAGACTCAACTACTATCAATCCGGAATTAGCCACATATTTTTTATTGCTCCAACTTTCGATATAACAAAAGCCTGCGAATTTATCGCCGTCAAGAGCAATAATAGCTTTTCCTTCAAGCATTTTTTGTTTTACATATTCGGGTGAACGTTTCGCTATACCCGTACCTCTTATTTTGGCTGCTTTCTCAATAGTATCGAGAATCGTATCTACATAAGCCAAATGATTTTCATTTGCTACAATTACTTTAATTGTATCTTCCATTTTTTATTAAATAATTCGTTACACTCTGTCGTAAAATATTTACGAACAGGTATTTTTCTCTTTTACTTTATATTCGGAATAAATGCCTTTAAAGCATCTGTTATCTCTTCTCTACTGACCCCTTCACGCAATACCAACAAAATGGTATCATCTCCGGCAATAGTGCCAAGAACCTCTTTCGGAGCATGATTATCAATATCATAAGCTAATCCTCCCGCATATCCCGGACGGGTTTTTATAACCGCTAACTGCCCTGAAAATTCAATCGAAACAAATCCTGCGGACACACCGCCAAACACCCCGTGATGCTTACGTTGCATGGTCTGTACTCCGGCTCTTTCAGGAAGCACATATGTATATCCGCCATCAACCGCCGCAATTTTCACAACCTGTAATTGCTTCAAATCTCGCGACAATGTAGCCTGAGTTAAATCAAATCCTTTATCTTGCAAAATTTTCAGCAATTCATCCTGACCGCCAACACGGACGGTTGATATAATTTCCTTTATAGCCTGTAACCTATTTCCTTTATTTTTCATTTACGATATCCATTTCAAGATATTGACCTAATAAAAGAATTTTATAGTCTTTGTCTGCATAATTATTCTTTTACGCTGCAAATATATACACAAAATTAGATATTATGTATATTTAAAGCATATTTTTTCTCATGCGTTCTTTTATTTACGGCTTTATTCACTATTCTTCCGAGAACTTATTAAAAAATATATATCTTCGTATTCAAAATACTTTTTTGTTATAATAATAATTTATATGAAAAGCATTATCACCATTTGCGTCGCATTATTACTTACAGCCTGCGGCAGCGTACCTATTACAGGACGAAAACAATTAACACTCGTATCCGATCAGGAGGTATTATCCCTCAGTAATCAATCTTTTACAGATTATATGAAAACGGCCAAAATATCTTCAAATGCAGAAAAGAAGCAACAAGTACAACGTGTCGGGAACAATATAGCCCAAGCCGTAGAAACTTATTTACGCAACAACGGAATGGAGTCTGCCGTCAATCAAATGCAATGGCAATTCGTCTTGGTAAACGATGCAACCCCGAATGCTTTTGCCCTACCGGGAGGAAAAGTAGTTGTAAACGAAGGCATTCTACCTTACACGCACACCGACGATGGATTAGCCGTTGTTATCGGGCACGAAATAGCCCATGCAGTAGCAAAACACAGTAACGAACGTTTAAGCCAACAAATGCTATTGCAATACGGCGGTACTGCCCTCGACGTATTGATGCAAAACAAAACGGCAGTATCCAGACAATTGGCAGCCAGTGTATACGGTCTGGGGGCACAAGTAGGCGTTATGCTGCCATTCTCCCGAAAACAAGAATACGAAGCCGACCGCTTAGGACTGATATTTATGGCAATGGCTGGTTATGACGTATATACAGCCCCTAAATTCTGGTCAAGAATGTCGTCTTTAACCTCCGAAAGCGGAGGTACACCCGAATTTATGAGTACACACCCCTCCGATGCCAATCGGATAAAACAAATAAACGCATCTATCCCCGAAGCGTTGAAATATAAAAAGTGAAAGATAAACAACAGAAAGGTAACTATATAATTGCTTTACAGCGTGAATCCGGCTAAACAATAAAGCATATTAAACTATAATCCCCTTATAAATCTCATAATCGTTTATATGGGGATTTGCTATAAGAATATATAATCACCTAACAAAAATAACGTTCTCTAAAAGAAGGAAAACGTTATTTCAAATACATTCGACCAATTGCCCGACTACACTTTCAGTTCCGGATAACTGATACGAGTATGGTAAATTGTTTTCAACTTTTCAATAAATACTTGTTTTATCGTTTCAATATCCCTAAAACTCAGCGGAGTATCTTTTAGTAAATTATCTCTTACCTGCCCATTAACGATATTTTCTACCAACTGGGATATAGAGGCTTCCGTATATTCTTTCAAACTTCTTGAAGCCGCCTCCACAGAATCCGCCATCATCAATATAGCCGTTTCTTTCGTTGTAGGATTAGGTCCCGGATAAGTAAACAATTCATCCTTTATTTCTTTATCGGGATACTTATTCTTGAACGAGTTATAAAAATATTTCGTTTTTCCCTGCCCATGATGCGTTACGATAAAATCTTTTACACGTGGAGGCAATTGAATACGGTCTGCTATTTTTATTCCGTCTTTTACATGAGAAATTATTATCTGAGCGCTTTGCTCATACGTCAATTTATCATGCGGATTAATACCTCCGCTCTGGTTCTCGGTAAAAAATGCCGGATTAGCAAGTTTCCCTATATCGTGATAAAGAGCGCCGGTACGCACAAGTTGCGCATTCGCGCCTATCTTGTTAGCCGCTTCGGCCGCAAGATTGGAAACTTGCAAAGAGTGCTGGAACGTTCCGGGACAATTCTCTGACAATTGTCTGAGTATAGGAGAATTGATATCGGAAAGCTCTACCAACGTTACATTCGAAATAAAGCCGAACATCTTTTCCAACAAATATATCAACAGATAAGCAAATAAGATCAATACGCTATTTATACCGAAGAACAAAAACATCTGCAAATTGATTTTCGACCAATCCCCTTCTACGACCAACGTATAACCCACGTAACAAACACAATACGTGCAAAATACGATAAAAGAGCATCTGACAAGTTGAGACCGTTTTACCAAATCGCGCAAACTGTATATAGCCGCCATCGCTACCATAACTTGTAAAAAAATAAACTCTAAGGGAAAAGGTGCGGCAAATGCCGACAATAAAATAGCGATTAATCCCGTATAAAGCGCAACCCGCGAATCGAGAAACGTACATACAATTACAGGCAAGATAGCAAACGGGACCAAATAAATACCCAATACCCGAAAATCGACAGCGATGTAAGATACCATTGTAATGCCGACAATCATCAACAAAACAAACAGAACACTGTTTAAATGAGAAAACATCCGCCACCGAAACATCCGCATAAACAGGTATAGAAACACAAAAAGCGCACAGACAACAATGGTTTGTCCCAACAACGAAAGCCCAAACTTGGCGCGATTAACGTTTTTCTTTAACGATACGGTTTCAAATGAATGTAAAATTTGGTACGTTTGAGGTGAAACAATTTCTCCGCGATCTATTATTCGCTCTCCCGTCTGAACCATACCCGACGAAACCGCTATTTTTTGCAACAACTCTTGCTTAACTTTTTCTGTTACAACACTATCGTACAACAAATTCTCCACTATAAAATTGTTCAGACCGCAACTTTGCAACAGATGCTTATCATAATCCGATTCCGCCGCACGAATAATATATTCATACGCTGTCCGCACAGAAAATATATTGTCCAACTCTACGGGCTTAGCCAAATCGTTTTCAAGTATCATAATTTCTCCTTTTCCGTCTTGTTTCAATCTATCGTATTCTGAAACGGAAACAATTCCCTTTTTATAAACGGTTTGTAACGAACGTTCTACCAACTGAAACAAAGAAGGAGTTATGGATGTACGTAATTTATCGGCATAACTGTTTTTCCATGCTTCTACCTGCAATGCCGACCGGGCAGGCTCTATTTTAAAATAAGGAGAAAATGTCTGTAAAACGCTATCTTGCTCACGCTTTACAACCTCATCGCTTTTATATACCGGAAAATCGAAAGGGGCTGTCAACAACCCATACTTCCAAGGCTTTCCTTCTTGAAAATGGTATCTGAATTTTTCTTCACGAGGAAAGAAATAAATCGTCAAGATAACAGCTCCAACAAAAGAAAGAAGCTCAATAAACCCCTTTTTATTTAATAAAGATTGCCTTTTTTCTGTTTCCATAACCACTTTTTAGAACCTGTTTAGATAAAACTATAAACAAACGGTTATATACTTATACGATTGGCAGATTTCACATTTTTTACTTTTTTAATATTAACGCAAAGGTTTTCAATATCTTTTACATCATGTACCATAATGCCCAATATCCCTTGAAACAATCCGTCTTGCGTATCTATTTTCAAAGTTTTAATATTAACCGACATATCTCCCGAAACAATTCGGGTTATTTCGTTCAAAACACCTACACCGTCTATGCCCTTTATTTCGATTACGGCAGGAAACGAATAATCGCTGTGCTCATCCCATCGGGCATCAACCAAACGCTGGCCGAAACTGCTTTTCAGGCGCATAGCAATGGGACACTGTCTTTTATGTACTATCACCTGTTCATTCTCATTCACATATCCCAACACATCATCTCCCGGTATAGGACTGCAACATGTAGCGATAGTATAATTTTTCCGATTGCCGTCTTCCTTCAATATATAAGTTTCTTTACGGTTTATCTTTTCGCCGGGCGACAACACTTCCTGTTTCAGAAGAGTAGGCTGATTCTTACTGTTGCTACCCGAACCGAACGGATTACGCCAATAACGCAAAAAAACATTTTCGCTTTTTTCCTTAAACAATTTTTTGAGAGAGTCGTCCAGTATAATATCGCCCCTACCGACTTTACACAACAAATCATCTTTTTTCTCTAATGCGTAATGCAATAATATTTTATCGACATTTTCCTGTTCGTTTTTCAGTTTATTTTTTTCAAAAAACTCTTCCAGCAACTTTTCGCCGGTCTGCATTTGTTGCTTTTTGTCTTTTCGTAAGGCAGCCAACAATTTCGTGCGAGCCTTTGCGGTAGTAACAAAATTAAGCCATTCATCTTTGGGCGTTTGCGATTTAGATGTCAAAATTTCAATCTGATCGCCGCTCTGTAACTTCTGGCTCAACGGAGCCAATTTATGGTTTACTTTGGCCGCGATGCAATGATACCCCATTTCCGAATGAAGAGTAAAAGCAAAATCCAAAGCCGTCGCATCCATCGGCAACACTTTCAAATCGCCTTTGGGAGTAAATACAAATATCTCCGACGCAAAAAGATTCAATTTTATCGTATCGAGAAAATCCAGCGCATTCGGTTCCGGATTTTCGAGAATCTCTTTAATTGTTTTCAGCCATTTGTCTAATTCCGATTCCTCGTCATTACCGCCCACCTTGTATTTCCAATGAGCAGCGAATCCGCGTTCGGCTATCTCGTCCATTTTCCGGCTGCGAATTTGCACCTCAATCCAATTTCCGTCCGGCCCCATTACCGTTACATGAAGAGCCCTATATCCATTGGCTTTGGGGCGGCTTACCCAGTCGCGTATCCTCTCAGGATGCAGTTTATATATATCCGTAATAACAGAATAAATATTCCAGCACTCTTTTTTCTCCTCCTCGTCTCTGGACGGAGTAAAGATAATTCTTACGGCATACAAATCATATACCTCCTCAAAAGGTATATTCTTGGTTTGCATTTTACTCCAAATAGAATAAACCGATTTTAAACGGGCTTTCATTTCATATTTTATGCCCATTTCGTCAAGTTTTTCTTTTATGGGAGCGGCAAAATTCTGGTAAACCTGCTGACGGTTGATTTCAGATTCTTCAATTTTCTTGCTAATTTCATTGTACGCATCGGGATGCTCGTACTTGAAACTGAGGTCTTCCAATTCCGTTTTTACGGCAAACAACCCTAAACGATGAGCCAACGGCGCATATATGTAGAGAGTTTCTCCGGCTATCTTATATTGTTTATTTGGAGCCATTGAACCGAGTGTACGCATATTATGCAGGCGATCGGCCATTTTTATAAGGATAACCCGAATATCCTCCGACATGGTCAGCAGCAATTTTCTGAAATTTTCCGCTTGTACCGAAGCCTTATCGCCGAATATGCCTCCCGATATTTTAGTCAATCCCGAAACAATCTGGGCAATTTTTTTCCCGAATAGATTCTCAATATCCTCTACCGTATAATCGGTATCCTCCACCACATCGTGAAGCAAAGCCGCGCAAATAGACGTGGAACCGAGCCCCATTTCCTGATTCACGATACGGGCTACGGCAAGAGGATGTAAAATATATGGCTCGCCCGAACGTCTCCGGACTCCTTTATGCGCCTCATTAGCAAAATTAAAGGCTCGTTCTATAATTTCCACCTTCTTGCGATGATTCGAATTCAAATAACCATTTAACAAAACATCGAATTCCCGCCTAATCATCTGCTCTTCGGATTGTTGCACAGATTCGGATTTATCCATATAATTTCATTTTTCTTCTGGAACACAAACATATATAAAAAAAACGAAAGTTTATGCTTTTCCATATAGAAAATCCTAACAAAAACGGACATCATACATGATGTCCGTCAAATTTTTATATCTCGCAAAGGCATTATATACATTTCTATGTAGAGAGTATCCGCAACGTATTCAGCAAATCGCGATTAATCGGTTTATCGTTTTTAATCGCCTTGTTAAACGGTACATACTCTATTTGGTCATTCCTGATACCGATCATTACGTTGCGCTGATCTTCAAGCAACGCATCGATAGCGGCCGCACCCATACGGCTGGCAAGAATACGGTCGTTCGCCGTAGGCGAACCGCCTCTTTGAATATGTCCTAATATCGTAACACGCACATCATACTGAGGAAATTCATTTTTCACACGTTCGGCCAATGCCATAGCGCCGCCCGTTGTCGGGCTTTCGGCAACCAGCACGATACTACTGTTTTTTGATTTACGAAATCCGTTCTTAATCAGTTCGCCCAACTGGTCTACCTCTGTGGCTATTTCCGGAATGATAGCGGCCTCTGCTCCGGAAGCGATAGCTCCGTTCAAAGCGAGGAAACCGGCATCACGCCCCATTACTTCTATAAAGAAAAGACGTTCGTGCGATGTTGCCGTATCCCGAATTTTATCGACAGCGTCCATAATAGTATTCAACGCCGTATCATATCCTATGGTGGTATCCGTACCGAACAAGTCGTTATCAATAGTGCCGGGTATGCCTACAATAGGATAATCATGTTCGGTTGCGAACACGCGCGCACCCGATAAAGTTCCATCTCCTCCGATAGTTACCAAAGCATCTATTTTTTCTCTTTGCAACGTATCATATGCCAACTGGCGGCCTTCCACCGTCATAAACTCTTGGCAACGAGCGGTTTTCAATATCGTACCGCCTTGCTGTATGATATTGCTGACATTTTGTGTTCTAAACTGCTTTATCTCTCCGGTAATCAACCCCTTATAGCCTCTGTAAATTGCTTTTACTTCAAGACCGTTATAAATGGCAGCTCTTGTTACCGCCCGAATAGCGGCATTCATTCCGGGCGCATCCCCTCCGGAAGTTAAAATTCCGATACATTTAATTGCAGACATAATTTATTTCTTTATTTCTTAGCCTTTTAAAAATAAAAAAATCTACTTTCAAAAAACGTTTTCTTCGTTACAAAAGTAATTATAAAAATCGAATCGGGAAATTCGATGCAATAGAATCGGAAAACGGAAATTTAAAAAATCAAAAAAAATAATTCTCTTAATCTATCTTTGCCCATCTGACCGAACCTGTCACATATTCAAAACTTATTTCGAAGAATCGTAACGCCCGTTCATTACATCGCGTACCGCCTCCAAATAACCGAAACCGTTCAACCTATCCGGCAAAAGATAACTACCTTCCACCCACTCGTTCCAAGCATTTATCATGATAAATTTCGGTTGCTCGGGATGTCTGTCGGCATACTCTTTCGCCGCTTGAAGATATGTAGCGAACGTGGTGGGCGTATTGTGAAAGCGTGTTACATCCGCAGCCCCTTTATGAGGAAATCTCGGAGTATCGTCCCAACCTATCGACACGGTAGGATACACGGGTATATCGAAAACCTCCGCCCATTGTTCACGGATATTTATGCCGTTCTGTCCATGTACCATATAATCGCAATCAAATCCTCCCATATTATAAAACGCCTCACTGTCAATACCGACTTTCTCTATTTTTTCTTTCATTGCGGCAATACTCGCCTCGTTAAGCATAAAGCCTCCACCGTGTATTTCTTGAATATGAACGCCTTTAAAACCGGCTTTCTTAGCCTCCTCTTCAAAATACGCGACAGCTTTTCCCGCTTTATCCAAATCGCCGTCGAAACCCGCCACAAAATTATCTATGCTAAAAATCCCGAATACGGGACATCCGTCTATTTTTACATAATTAGGACGCGTAAAATATTGCTTAATTATTCTCTCGACAATAATTTTATAATTGTTTTCGTCTATAACCGGAGTAAACAACTGAGAGTTATCTTCTCCATACAAATGGTAATTCCAATAATTTTTCGCCACGAAATGATTAGCCCACATGATATAGAAATTCATCTTCTCATTGTTTTCGGCCTTTAAAAATCCGTCGTTAAGCGCACTTTCCAAGTAAGGGCTGTTCATAAACCAATACCAATCGTATATAAAAGTATTTACGCCGTATTTCAATGCCGTATCTATCCATTTCTCCACCACCTTCGGGTCATTATCGGGTTCATATCCCCATAAAGGTTGTTTAGGTTGTTGATGTCCCTCAAATCTCGGATTTCCCTTTTTAATAACTTCCCATTCGCCGATTCCCTCTTTCCAAAGATATTCTCTTCCTAACGAATCATCATGACAAGAAGGCCAAATAAAAGCGGCTACATAATAATCTGTCGAAGAAGCCGCAGCTTTCGTTGTTTCCGTCCGGACATCTTTACAACCATACAATAATGCGACGAAACAAGCAAAAATCGCACAAAAAACGTTTCGATAAGCCATAATAATATAATTTTATTTTTACAAAAATATCAATTTATTTTCAGAAACTTACCACAAGTTATATAAAATATTCTATATAATTATTTTTCAACTTGATTTTTTACATACTCCTGAACTTTTTCCATAAGCCACTTGGGTGTAGAAGTAGCCCCGCATATACCGATAGAAGCAGCACCAAGCAACCAATCTTTTTCAATATCTTCCACATCGGAAATCAAATAAGAGTTCTTATTTACGTTCACACATTCGTCGTATAAAACCCGTCCGTTAGAGCTCTTCCGGCCGCAAACAAACAAAACCACATCATGACGTCCGGCAAACTCCCGAATATTCGGAAGGCGGTTGGCCACCTGTCGGCATATCGTATCGTAATACTTAAATGAAATTCCCTGAGAAGCCTTGCTATTAATCGTTTCCACCATGTGCCGAAATCCTTCTACTGACTTGGTAGTTTGCGAATATAACCGAATATTACGGTTCATATCGATACCAGAAACATCAGACGAATCTTCTATTACAATAGCCTGCCCCGAAGTCTGCCCTACCAACCCGTTCACTTCCGCATGTCCCACTTTCCCGTATATAACGATTTGAGCGCCATCCTTATCGGACTCTTGATAGGCTTTTTTAATTTTTTGCTGCAACTGCAACACAACCGGACATGTAGCATCAATAATTTCGATATTATTTTGGGCAGCGATCCGATAAGTTTCGGGCGGCTCCCCATGCGCACGTAAAAGAACTTTTACGTTTCGCAACGAACAAAACGTATCTCGATCTATTGTTATCAAACCCTTCTTCTTCAACCGTTCCACTTCATAATTGTTATGGACGATATCGCCCAGACAATATAAAGTTTCGCCTTTATCAAGCTCCTCTTCCGCTTTTTTTATAGCATTTACCACTCCAAAACAAAAACCCGATCCGCTATCAATTTCTATCCTTACCATATCGAAGCAGAATTACTCAGATACAACCTCCTTATACTTATTGTACAACCACTCATTTTGCTGTTCGATAGAGAGTGTCGAATTATCCAATAAAACAGCGTCTTTCGCCATAACCAACGGGCTCTCTTCACGATGCTGATCGATATAATCCCGTTTTTTTACATTTTCGAGAACAGACTCGTACGAAACATCCGCGCCTTTCGCGGTCAATTCTTCACAACGCCGCAACGCCCGAGTCTCCGGCGAAGCAGTTACAAACACTTTCAACTCCGCATCCGGAAAAACAGTCGTACCTATATCACGTCCGTCCATAACAACACCTTTCTCTTTTCCCAAAGCCTGTTGCAACGCCACTAAGGCTTTACGCACAAACGGAATTGCGCTTACTTGGCTCACTTTATCCGATACCGTCATCGTCCGGATTTCCCGCTCGACGTTTTTCCCGTCTAAATATGTTTCGGGCAAACCATTTTCATTCAACTTGAATGTAACGGATATGTCGGGCAACGCATCTTTTAAGGCCGCCTCATCCACAACATCGCCCGTTATCAGTCCATGTTCCAAGCAATATAACGTTATAGCCCGGTACATAGCCCCGCTATCCACATATATATA
>JAFUKV010000003.1 GCA_017467745.1 Bacteroidaceae bacterium
AAAAGATAATGGACTGCATAGAATGCGGATCGTGCAGCTACTCATGCCCCGCCAACCGTCCGTTGCTGGATTATATACGGGCAGGTAAATCGAAAGTCGGAACTATCATCCGAAAAAGAACAACCCGAAAATAAAAAAACAATCACTTTGAGATAAATTTTTATGAACAACAAACCTATTATATCGCCATCGCCTCATATACATAGTAACGATACGATAGAGAAAAATATGTATGGAGTCATTATCGCTCTACTCCCCGCCTTACTGGTATCTTTCTTCTATTTCGGTATCGGCGCCATCGCTGTTACGCTTGTATCGGTACTAAGCTGTATCGTAACAGAATACCTGATTCAACGGTTTATGCTTAAAGGCGAAAACACAATTCCCGACGGTTCCGCTATCGTGACAGGATTATTACTGTCGCTTAACTTACCGTCCAATCTCCCGTTGTGGATTGTTGTTATCGGAGCAATAGCCGCTATCGGAATCGGAAAAATGCCTTTCGGCGGATTAGGAAACAATATTTTCAATCCCGCTTTGGTAGGCAGAGTATTTCTGCTTATTTCCTTTCCGGCTCAAATGACATCATGGATACCCGCCGGTAGTCCGGGTAACTATCCTGACGGGGAAACCGGCGCAACTCCTTTGGCTTTATTGAAATACGGACACTCCGACAACATTGACACTCTTAACCTGTTTCTCGGGAACGTGGGCGGAAGTCTTGGCGAAACGTGTTCTATCGCATTACTATTAGGATTAACATACATGTTATGGAAAAAAATCATTACTTGGCATATCCCAGTATCTATTCTGCTTTCCGCCGGAATATTCGCGTTTTTGATTGGAGAAAACCCGTTGCTGCACCTGCTGTCGGGAGGTATGTTACTGGGCGCCGTTTTCATGGCTACCGATTACGGAACTTCCCCCATGAATAAACGGGGCATGTTGCTTTATGGCGTATGTATCGGCATTCTGACTATTATTATCAGGAAATGGAGCGATTATCCGGAAGGCATGTCTTTTGCCATTCTAATTATGAATGCTTTTACTCCGTTAATCAACACTTATGTTAAACCAAAACATTTCGGGGAGGTGGTAAAAAATGGCTAAATTAAAATCGACATTTCCGAATATGGTAATTGTATTGACTTTTATTACTGCAATTGCCGGCGCCGCCTTAGGATATACGCATAAACTGACGGAACGTCCCATACAACTGGCGGAAAAAGCGAAACAAGAATCGTCTATACGAAAAGTCGCGCCGGAGTTTGATAATGCTCCTGCGGAAGAAAAAATAACTAAAACACTTGATGACGGTTCGGAAATCTATATTTATCCAGCCAAGAAAAACGGGAAATGGGTAGGGGCTGCTGTTGAAAGCTTTTCAAACAACGGATTCGGTGGAAAAATCAACATCATGGTAGGGTTTGAGAAAGACGGAACCATCCGAGACTATACCGTGCTGAAACACGCTGAAACTCCGGGATTAGGTTCTAAAATGGAGACATGGTTCCGCCAAGACAAAAACAAACAATCCGTTATCTGCAAAAACCCCTCGTCTACCCGTATGAGCGTAGGCAAAGACGGCGGAGAGATCGACGCTATTACAGCGGCAACCATCAGT
>JAFUKV010000036.1 GCA_017467745.1 Bacteroidaceae bacterium
AATAGAGATACGAGACGCAGCGCCGACGCCAACTAACGTACCTATCGCGGTAATCATCGTCATCAACGGCAGAGTCAAGGCCAATCCGGAAATGGCCAGAGGCCCAACTCCCTGCCCGATAAATATACGGTCTATTATATTATAAAGCGCTACCGCTACCATACTTATGATAGACGGAATAGAATATGACCACAACAATTTTCCGATACTCTCCGTACCGAGTTTCTTGCTTTTTTCTGTATCCATAAAACCGTTTTAGCGTTATTTTCCAAAATAAGGCGCCTCTGACACCGCAGAAGGAGAATTGTTTTCCACATAAGGCCAACCTTTTTCCCATCTGACACGGTCTAACATCAATTTACGGCCGCCGGGACGTTTTAAATCCACCGCATGATAAAATATCCAATCATCGCCTTTTTTATCTGTAACTATTTCAGAATTATGCCCTGTTCCCACAAAAGAATCATTTTTATGGATTACTATTTCATGATGATTTTCCATCATCGGATGTCCTTGCTTATCTACATACGGACCAAATAAATTTTTGGAACGTCCCACTACCGTTGTATAAGTGCTCTTTTTCCCCTCGCAACAAGATCCGATTGAAGCGAACAAATAATAATATCCCTTGCGTTTATGTATATAAGTACCCTCATAAGCTGTGCCGGCCACTTGAACTTTCTTCGCTTCGGGCTTTAACGACAAACCGTCTTCTGACAGTTCTATCCCGTATATTCCCCTAAAACTTCCCCAAAAAAGGTATTTTTTCCCACCGTCTTCTATATAAAACGGGTCGATAGAATTTTGTACGCCTATTTCATTACTTCTGAACAATTTACCCCGATCTGTAAACGGGCCGTAAGGATTTTCCGCTGTTGCAACACCGACACCGCACGTCCATTCGCCGCCCCAAACCGACATGGAATAATACATAACATACTGTCCGTTTATATAATTTATATCCGGAGCCCATAGGCCTCCGCGAGGTTCAAAATTAGGACGAGTATCTCGGGTGAACGCTGTTCCTACAAGCGTCCAGTTTACCAAGTCGGGAGAGTGCATAATAGGCATATTGCGCACATCTTCGGTAGCGTACAGATAAAAAGTTCCGTCTTCCGCCTGTATAACAGTTGGGTCTGGCAAACTATACCGAGAAACCGGATTACAATACTTTGCCTTTTCTTTCTGGCGAGCTTCTGCATTACCGCTTAACAGCAGCAACGACAATAACACCAATTTCACAATCGGACAAGGATAATTTTTGAATAGCATATCTTCTTTTTAGAAGACAAAAGTAGTTATTTTTTCGTCTTGCACACCTCTCTTTTTAACATGTAGACATTAATAAACAGATTATAACAATGAATATCGAGTCTCTACCACATAGATATAGATAATAAATGTTCTTTTCTATTTCTCGGTTTTATCATTCTGCATTCCGCCGTGTTTCAAAACTTTGGCATCCAAATAAAAAACTATCTCTTCTGCCATGTTATTACAATGGTCGCCGATACGCTCCATTTTTCGGATGATACTTATCAAATTAAGGCATTCGGCTGCACGGTCCGGATATTGTTGTAAATAATCGGCTACAATACCCGTAGCACCATGATTCAATTCATCTACCAGACTATCTTTATCAAAAATATTCACTGCCAATTGCGATTTTTCTTTTTCTAATGCCTCTTTTCCTTCCTGCAACATCTCTTTAACAACGCCAAGCATTGTCCGAATACGGGTTTTGTCAAACAATTCGGCATCTATGCCAATGCTGGGATATTGCAATACAAATTGCGCTATACCTTCACAGAAATCGGCAATACGCTCTAAATTAGTATTGATTTTCAAAACTGCCAATACAAAACGTAAATCAACGGAGACCGGTGCATAAAGAGCAATAATATCCTCACAATCACTATCTATTTTCAGTTCAAAGGCATTTACCCGTTTTTCTCTACAAACCACCTCTTTGGCCAAATCTCTGTCGAGCGACAAAAGAGACTCTCCCGCCCTATTCAATTGAGAATACACCAACTCCCACATTTCCAATATCTCGCGTTTCAAACCTTCGAGTTCATTTTCTATATATTTCATTATTCTCCATTATTTTTTATTTGTAAATTCTCCTTGCAAAGGAACCAACAATCACCCGAAACAGAAAAAAAAACGAATTACATTTTTATTACATTACATCGACGCAGACAAAAAACAGGATGTTTTTTCGCCGTTACCAATAAAATAGCTTATCTTCGCTACTCATAAAGATAGATAAATGGATTTCAGAACACCTGTAAAGATAGCCAAAAGCCGCTTTGCATTGAACCATAAACAACTGATTCTTTCAATGGGTTCATGTTTCAGCGAAAATATAGGAGGGAAATTGTCCGAGTTAAAATTCCGAATAGATATAAATCCGTTCGGAGTTCTTTACAATCCCTGTTCCATAGCATCGTCTCTGCGAATATTAGCCGACAAACGAACATTCTCTGAAAACGACCTGTTTTCTCATAACGGAATAATGCACAGTTACACTCACCATTCTCGATTTTCTCATCCTGATTCAAGAATCTGTCTGAAACAAATAAACGAACGAATTATCTCCTCATCGGCGAATTTGGCGAATCTGGACTGTTTGATGGTTACATTCGGAACCGCTTATGTTTACCGACTGAAAGAAACAGGTGCAGTTGTCGCAAATTGCCATAAAATGCCGGAAAGTCTTTTCACCCGAGAGCGTCTTTCGATAGATAATATCGTAAAAGAATGGCGTAATTTAATAGACATTCTGCGCAAACAAAATCCAAATCTAAACATTCTTTTTACCGTCAGTCCCATCAGACATCTGCGAGATGGAGCACAAGGAAACCAATTAAGTAAAGCCACTCTGCTACTGGCAATAGAACAATTAACCCAAACTATCCCGAATACATTTTATTTTCCGGCATACGAAATTGTAATAGACGAATTACGGGATTATCGGTTTTACGCAGCCGATATGACCCATCCTTCCGACACGGCCGTGCAATATTTATGGGAGCGTTTTAGTGAAACCTATTTCACAAAAGAAACGCAAACATTGGTAAATATTTGGAATAAATTGAGATTATCCCTCATGCACAGGCCTTTTTCAGCAGAATCATCTGCATATAAAGATTTTGTAATGCAAAACTTATTTAAACTCGAAGAAATCAGAAAAAAATATCCTTACTTTGACATAACAAACGAAATAGAGCAAATACAAACACAACTAACAGCAATTAATTCTATATGAACTATTCTATACATGAAATCGCCCATGTAATAAAAGCAGAATATCAAAACCTTACAGATTGTAACATCTCGGTATTGCTAACAGACAGCCGGTCGCTGACATTTCCGGAAGAAAGTCTGTTTTTTGCATTGGTTACTCAACGAAACGACGGTCATCGCTATATATACGGGCTATACAAACAAGGAGTACGCAACTTTGTTGTCAGCCACACATCTCCCGATATTCAAAAACTTCCCGACATCAATCTGTTGTTCGTGCCTAACACGTTACAAGCCTTACAACAATTAGCTGCATGGCATCGTAAACAATTCGAAGTACCCGTTATCGGTATTTCGGGCAGTAATGGCAAAACCATTGTAAAAGAGTGGCTATACCAACTTTTACAAACAGACTATAATGTAGTGCGTTCGCCACGTAGTTATAACTCGCAAATAGGTGTTCCGCTATCCGTGTGGCAAATGAATGGCAGTACCGGATTGGCTATTTTCGAAGCCGGAATCTCAGAAGTTGGCGAAATGGATAAAATTGCCGCAGTAATACGTCCTAAAATAGGCATACTGACCAATTTAGGCGATGCGCATCAGGGAGGTTTCCATTCGCTACAAGAAAAATGTATGGAAAAGTTGGGGCTTTTCAACGGAGCGGATATTATAATATACAATGGCGACAATTTGTTGATTTCCGACTGCATAGAAAAAATGTGCCTTACTTCCAGAGAAATAGCATGGTCGAAAACCGACAGAGAAAGCCCTCTGTACATATCCAAAATAGAAAAACATGAAACATACACCGAAATAGAATATTCTTATCTACGGTATATCAACCGATTTAAGATTCCGTTTATCGAAGACGCTTCTGTTGAAAATGCCATTCATTGCCTCGCCGTCCTATTATATATGGGTATAACACCCGAAATCATAACCGAGCGGATGGCAAAATTAGAACCGGTTGCCATGAGAATGGAAGTAAAAGAGGGACGTAACGACTGCTTGATTATAAACGACACTTACAATTCAGATATAAATTCATTAGACATAGCTCTCGATTTTTTAGTACGTCGTTCGGCAGGCTCTAACATGCGCAAAACCCTGATATTATCGGATATTCTGCAAACCGGCATGCTCAGTTCCACACTCTACCGCAAAGTGGCCGACGTATTGCAACGAAAAGGAATAGACCGCTTGATAGGCATTGGTATCAATATCTCGGAAAACGCCAAGATATTTACCGACATAGAAAAAGAGTTTTTCCCAAATACGACCTCTTTTCTAATGTCGGAAAGTATTGAAAACTTCAAACATGAAATCGTACTGATAAAAGGCTCGCGAGAATTTCACTTTGAACGCATATCGGAAGAATTAGAGTTGAAACAGCACGAAACCATTCTTGAAGTCAATCTCGATGCTGTGGTAAACAATTATAACTTTTACCGCCAACGCCTCAACAGCGGCACAAAAATGATTTGCATGGTCAAGGCTTTCGGTTACGGAGCAGGATCGTACGAAGTGGCGAAAACATTGCAAGAACACGGTTGTGAATATGTGGCCGTAGCCGTAGCAGACGAAGGTGCAGAATTGAGAAAAGCCGGCATTACGTTACCCATTATCGTCATGAACCCGGAAATGAGTAGTTTCCGGACGCTTTTCAGTTACTCGTTAGAACCTGAAATATACAGTTTTAAACTACTAAACGCATTTATTCGCGAGGCCGAACGATTAGGCGTTACCCGTTATCCCATACATATCAAGATAGATTCGGGTATGCACAGGTTAGGATTTATCAAAGAAGACATTCCCGAACTTGTCTCTATTTTAAAATCGCAGCCGTCTGTTATTCCGCGTTCGGTATTTTCTCATTTGGCAGGAAGCGATAACCCCCACTTCGACAATTTCACCAAACAACAAATAGCCGTATTTACCGAATGCGCCGACGCTCTTCAAGAGGCTTCGAACCAACGAGTATTACGCCATATACTAAATACAGCAGGTATATACCGTTTCCCCGAAGCGCAAATGGATATTGTTCGCTTAGGCATAGGGCTATACGGAGTTCCTTGCGCAGGAGAAGACGGACTTCGTAACGTCAGCACGCTAAAAACAACTATTCTACAAATTAAAAAATTGGAGGCAGGCGAAACGGTTGGATATAGCCGCAAAGGCGTTTTAACGCGTGATTCTCGCATCGCAGCCATCCCCATCGGTTATGCCGATGGCTTAGACCGCCATTTGGGTAACGGAGTCGGGCATGTTATTGTCAAAGGGAAAAAGGCTCCTATTATCGGAAATATTTGTATGGACGTTTGTATGATAGATGTAACAGACATCAATTGCAAAGAAGGCGATAAGGTAGAAATTTTTGGTGACGAACAACCGGTTACAAACCTATCTGACCTTTTAGGGACTATTCCGTATGAGATTCTGGCATCTATATCATCTCGGGTAAAACGAGTATATTTCAGAGAATAAAACAGAAACATGAAAATAATTGCCGTACATCCCTGAAATGTGTGTAATAAAGGATGTATTTCTCTTGCGATTAGTCTCTTTACGGGCTAATCGCAATGTTCGGCAAAGCCAATACCTACGAAACAACCCCTCTTCAACAGCCCTTTATACCATCAAAAAACATAATGCAATCTGACAAAGACACAAACTCTTTTTCCAGATTACAACCGATATATTATTTATAATTCATCATCCCCCATATTTACGGCAAATTTCCATAACCGATTCATAACCCGGAATTTATTTTCATTCCTGCGTTTCTCGGGTTTCGAATAATCGGGTATGTTCCAACTCGGTTATATCGTATGGGCGTACTGCAAATCGTTCTGTTCGCTCCCGTTCGAATCGCCCCTCCGGAGTTAGACGGTAATAATTGTCTATGCGTTGACCGCGTATCGGAACACCGGGTGTGCTGAATACGTATGTATCTAAAAAATCTATCTGGGTGGTACGAATGTGCAGGTCGGCACTGATTTCGCTTTCTAACGTCGTCATGCCCATACCCCACTCTTTGGCTAACAAATGGTCGATAAGACGGCCGCTAACGGGGTCGAACGTGGCGTAGTAACCCCACCATGGCTCGCGGGGAGTACCGTAAGTGCCGTACACCAGCAGATAACGGCCGTTGCTGGGGAGAAGATAGTCTAACCTGATAAAGTTAGCGGTGAGACTGTCCGGGTCGCCGGTTTTTACGGACTGACCGAATTCGTCTACGGATATCGAGGGAAAATCTCGTAGGTCTACGGAGGGACGGCCAGCAGAGACGGTATTAGGGTCTCTGTACCAGCGGCTGGGAGGGACGCCGGAGGTATCGGCATAGAAGGGGAGCTGCGCCCAACCGATACGGCGGGTGAAAAGGCTGTCGAATTGTATTTCGGAAGGGGACGGGAAGCGGATGGCCGGGTCGGATGTGCCGGTATCTGATAAATTGGAGACGGAACGGTTGTGACGCCCGCCGGAGGGGTGGTACTGCCTGTCCATGTCTAATGTCCACCGGGCGTTGGCGCTGTCTTGGGGTAGAGTTTGTAAAAATTCATATACATCAAACGCTTGTCCATAATCAAGTTCCTTAAAAGTATATTCTCTACGAGAAAATTCCAATTGACGACGCAATTCAAAACGCCCGTCCGGTGTCAACTGATAATAACTGTCTATGCGACGACCAATAATAGTATCTCCATAAAAAATAATGTCATCTATCGGGCTACGTAAATCATCTATTTCATTACTATCAACAGGCATAGTAAAATCAACCCTATCAACCTGAATAGCAGTTTTTCGAATCACTAAATCCGGAAAAACAACTGTATGCATTAACAACAGATCTAATCTGCTATAATAAGCAGGTAACATATCAATCATATTTCCATTTAATGTACAAGTATAATACATCCTACTAAATTCCAAACCTTCATATTCCGTATCGAATATGCCTGTCAAAAATTGATATTCTCCATTAGTTGGAAACTTTCCGTCTATTACAGAAAGAAAACTATCAAATGAACAACGAACAAATCCATTATACTCCGTAAATCCTATACCTTTATTTTTCTTTGCATTCGAATAATGGCTATAAAGAATTATATTATTTATTTTTTCTATATAATCTCGATATTCTGACATTAGACAATGATCATCAATACAATAATACGGCAAACTCAATGCCAGCAATTGTTTATGGTAGACTTCGCCCAGCACCATACTATCCATATCGGGAAAACCTACTCCCGCTACCGGACTTTGATACAGAGATTCGTCCCGTAAAACTCTGCGATACTTATCTATATAAATACCTAATGTATCTTGTCCGTTTTCTGGCTGCATAATTGTGTCTTGCCGAGAAATCGGTTGCATCTGCGATTGTACGTTCTGTTCCGGTTTATTGCGACAACTTACCAACAGGACGGTAATCGCGAATAAACATCGTATCGCCATCTTCATAACTAAACGGTTGTCTTGTTTCATGACTCTGTTCACTTAACACTTTGAATATATTTGTTACACTTTCTGTTTCTTCCTGCACTTCATCGTTCGGCCGAACGTGCGTCAGTACGTAATTTTTACTCCATTCGGATTTTCTTTTTCCGGTTTTATTGCCGGACAAT
>JAFUKV010000037.1 GCA_017467745.1 Bacteroidaceae bacterium
CAAACAACAATGCGCATTGATAGCCGCAACATTGCCTAACCCGCGCGTATATAATTCAGCTGTTCCATCTGCATATATGTTGAAACGGCAAGGACAGATTCTCTCTTTAATGAACAAAATAGGTCCCCTCTCTCTCGATAATTAATTTTTTAATGCTTGCCCTATAAAAAACGAGTTGTATTTATCATCTTCATCTATTTATACATCAATAATAAAATCTGAAATCATAAAATACCATATTCAAAACAATGATAAAAATAAGTCCGCGATAGTGTCATTCAAGACCTGATATGTTTGCAAGAGTTTCTTAATGAATTAGGAAAATCAAATATTTATGGCATATCTGCCATAGATATAGAATCTTTATTTGCGTATTTTTTCGAATATAATAGAGATTAAAATATTGCCAACAAAGTAGATATAACAGCTAAACGCTGTTTCTCTCCAAAACCATAAACGACTAACAAGCAACAATTCCCACATCATATTCATTTTATTTTTAAAGTTTATAAATAATATTTCTGCAACGTGATTTTTATACCAAATTGCTATCTCTATATTGCAATTTATTCGTATTTTTGCCTCAATTTTACATAATAATGCCGAATTCACATAAATATCCTATATAGCTATGGATTTAATAAAACAAATTGTGGCGCGCGCACAAGCAAATAAACAGCGCATCGTTCTGCCGGAAGGAACGGAAGAACGCACTATAAAAGCGGCCGACCGCCTGATAGCCGATGGTGTAGCCGATATTATTTTAATCGGAAACCCCGACGAAATAATGGCTTTATCGCAACAATACGGATTGAATCATATTTCTGAGGCAACGTTGGTAGATCCGTTAAATCACGAAAAGAAGGGAGAATATGCAGAATTGTTGTGGAACTTGCGCAAAAGTAAAGGCATGACATTAGAACAAGCTACAAAATTGGCGGAAGATCCTCTGTTTTTAGCTTGCTTAATGATTAAGAATGGCGATGCAGACGGTGAGATTGCCGGAGCTCAAAATACAACGGGAAACGTTCTGCGTCCTGCATTCCAGATTATTAAAACAGCGCCCGGTATCAGTGTTGTTTCAGGAGCGTTTTTAATGTTTATGCCGAATAAATCGTACGGAGAAAATGGAGTAATGGTATTTGCCGATTGCGCCGTTTTGCCTAATCCTACGGCCGAAGAGTTGGCGCAAATAGCCGTTTCTACGGGACAAACAGCCCGTGCATTGGGCGGATTTGAACCTCGTATCGCAATGTTGAGTTTTTCAACAAAAGGCAGCGCAAAACACGAAATGGTCGATAAAGTAGTAAAAGCTACTCAACTTGCTCGGGAAATGGATCCGAGTTTACAAATTGACGGCGAATTGCAAGCGGATGCGGCTTTGGTTCCGTCTGTGGCTGCATCAAAAGCTCCCGGCAGCGAAGTTGCCGGTAAGGCTAACGTATTAGTTTTCCCCACACTTGAAACAGGAAATATAGCTTATAAGTTGGTTCAACGCTTGGCAGGCGCAGAAGCGGTAGGCCCTATTTTACAAGGAATTGCGGCTCCGGTAAATGACTTGTCTCGCGGATGTTCGGTAGATGATGTGTATAAAATGGTTGCAATTGCCGCAAATCAGGCAATTGCCGCAAAAGAATTAAATAAATAAAAAGATGAAAGTATTGGTTCTGAATTGCGGTAGTTCTTCTATCAAATACAAATTATTTGAAACAGAAACTGCCGATGTATTGGCGCAGGGAGGAATTGAAAAAATCGGTATGCAAGATTCTTTCTTGAAACTGACTTTGCCTAATGGGGAGAAAAAAATTCTTGAAAAAGAGATACATGAACATGCCGCCGGTATTGCATTTATTTTAAACGCATTAACAAATCCTGAGTTCGGCGCGATTAAATCGTTGACAGAAATCGACGCCGTAGGGCACCGTGTTGTGCATGGTGGAGAAAAATTCAGCGAATCGGTATTGATAGACAAGAATGTTATCGACATGATTGTTGCATGTAACGACTTGGCTCCGTTACACAATCCGGCCAACCTGAAAGGTATTAATGCCATATCCGCAATTTTACCCGATGTACCTCAGGTAGCGGTATTCGATACGGCTTTCCACCAAACAATGCCTGCTTACGCATACATGTACGGGCTGCCTTACTCATTGTACGAAAAATACGCTGTGCGTCGATACGGTTTTCACGGAACAAGCCACCGTTACGTATCGCGTCGAGCTTGCGAATTTTTAGGTGTTCCATACGAAAAACAGCGCATTATTACTTGCCATATCGGTAATGGTGGGTCTATTGCCGCCATTAAAGACGGTAAATCCGTTGACACGTCTATGGGGTTTACTCCGGTTGAAGGTTTATTGATGGGAACTCGAAGCGGCGATGTAGATGCAGGTGCATTATCGTTTATTATGGATAAAGAAGGTCTCGACTCGAAAGGGATCTCTACATTGGTAAATAAACAAAGCGGTGTATTGGGTGTATCGGGTATCGGTTCTGATATGCGTGAGATAGAAGCTGCGGTTGCGCAAGGCGACGAGCGAGCTATCTTGGCGATGGATATGTACAATTACCGCATTCGCAAATATATCGGAGCATATGCAGCGGCTTTGGGCGGTGTAGATATTATTGTCTTTACCGGTGGCGTGGGAGAAAATCAGTTTGCTACCCGCGAGGCAGTTTGCCGTCCGTTGGAATTTATGGGTGTAAAAATAAATGAGAAATTAAATGAAGGCTTACGTGGCAAAGAAGTTGATTTGTCGGCTCCGGATTCTAAGGTTAAAGTAGTAGTTATACCTACCGATGAAGAACTGATGATTGCTTCGGATACTCAAACTATATTGAAAAAATAAAAACAGAGCAATTTAAAAAAGAAAAGAGGAAACGCCTTTCGAGGCATTTTCCTCTTTTCTTTTAAATAATTTTGTTATTTTCAATTTTGAAGAAATGAAATAATATCGGAAACCCTGTGTATCTTATATTTCCCTTCCGAGTCAAACAGATTTGCCGATAGTAATTTTTTCAAAGATTTATTCGTTTCCGACTGCTTAATTAGATAATCTATATTTTGAAGAATTGTTTTCTCGTAAGCTATTCTATTATTTCTCTATTTTTATCAATTACCGAAAGTTTATTTATATGTTTACAAAGTTATAAAATAATGTGATAAAAAGAAAATTGAAGAAAGATGGTGTTTTGCTTGTTTTTAATGTTTATCCACAGATAGAAGATTCGACTACCAGAGTAAAATTTTGTCTGATAGAATTTAAGGGTAATTAGCTTGGGCTGATATTATAAAAAAGCGAAACGTTACAGAAAAGGCTCCCCGCGACGCTTCGCTTTTGCGCGAGATATGTGTATGTGATTAATATCTGTACGATAGTCCCAAAGAGGGTGAAATAGCGATATTGGTGTAACGTCCGTTCAGTTCTGCCGGTTGTCCTAAACTATTAGTATAGGAATATTTACCGTATCGACTGATTCCTTGTATATACAAAAATGCGAAATCAATAGAAAGCCTTTGTACAGGACGGAAACTAAATCCGGCAGAAATGCCGATTTTATCCATACCCGGAGTTTCCGGATTGTACAATTCTTTTCTGATAGGAGACTGGTCATAATAAAGGCCTGCGCGTAAATCGAAACGATCTGTCAGGTTATATTCTCCACCAATACGGTAAGCAGCAACGTTTTTGTAGTTTTTCTTTGCACGGAGACTATATCCGTTCAAAACATTTTGTGAGAACTTGATATCTAATTCATCGTACGTTTTCCAAAATACTGTTTGGGCTTCGGCAGAAAGCAGCAACCGGTCGGTAGCTTTGTATGCTATCCCGACATTCAGGTTAGCCGGCATAGGCATTTCTGCTGAAAATGTACCTTGATCTAATTGCGGGAAAGTAGGTAAGGCTTGGATAACCGGCTTGATGGCGTCACTGGCGTAATCGAGGTGCGCGGTTCCTTCGTCTACTTTCATTTTTACGCACGAGCGAAAAGAGGCTCCCAAAGAAATACGTTCCGTCAGATCATACAAAATACCGACATTGTATCCTAAACTTATTTTAGAACTTCCCGTTAATGTCGCTGACACGGGAATAACATCGGCAAATTCGGGTCCCATACCCATTGCTGTAAGGGTTCCGGCAGGCAACATGGCACGAGAAAGCTCCACATTTCCGAATGCTATCATCATACCGGCGCCGATACTTAACTTATCGCAAATTTTGTACGATAATGTAGGTTGAATATTGAACGATTTTAGAGAAATGTCTTGTATTACATCTGCCCCAACCCAGTTTTTCCCCCATTTTAAAGAACTTCCATAAGGATTATTCACACCGATACCGGCAGCTAAATTATCATAGATTTTAAATCCTGCATATGCGAAAAATGGAGTACTGATAGGATTATCCGTTTTTGATTTGATACCATTGCTTTTGAATGTCGCTATCGGGTATGTAAATGATGCTCCTGCAGATAAATCGATAGCGTTTTCCATAAAAACCATTCCGGCAGGATTGAAGTGCATGCTTTCCGCTCCTAATTTTAATGCCGCCCCTACATGTCCCATTGCTGTTTGTTTTGCACTTTGCAGATTAACCTGATAACCTTCGGCAAATGACGAGAGGGAGATTGTTGTAGCTATTAATACGGCTGATAATTTTTTCATAAACAGTGTATTTGTATAAATAAAAAAATAAAGCAAGGTATACTTTTTCAAGATACCCAGCTCAAAAACACGGCAAAGATAGTTGTAAATATAATTAGTGCAATAAAAATAATTATATTTAAAATTGTCTCGATAATAATTGTTTAAACAATCAATTTTTATTTGCTGTCTTTTTGCTTTTCACTATATTTTTGAAGTCATATTAGTTGTGCAATAAAAAATATTGTATTATTTTTGTGCCCTGATTTCGTTTCGGGTTAAATAAGTGAATTATAAAATTCCACCCAGCGAAGGTAACCTGTAATAATTAAACAGATGTACGTAATTGTAGAAATTCAAGGACAACAATTTAAAGCGGAAGCCGGTAAAAAATTGTTTGTTCATCGTCTTGAAGCAGAGCGTGGCGCTGCTGTTGAATTCGATAAAGTATTGTTGTCTGACAAAGACGGCGAAGTGAAAATCGGCGCTCCGGTAATTGAAGGAGCCAAAGTGGTTTGCGAAGTATTGTCGCATGTACGTGGAGAAAAAGTAATCGTTTTCAAGAAAAAAAGAAGAAAAGGTTATAGAAAACGCAATGGCCATCGCCAAAATTTCACAGAAGTGTTAATTAAAGAAGTAGTAGCTTAATCCCCTAAAATTTAAGAAAAATGGCTCATAAGAAAGGTGTCGGTAGTTCTAAGAACGGACGCGAATCGGAAAGTAAGCGATTAGGTGTTAAAGTATTCGGCGGTCAATTTGCGAAAGCCGGAAATATCATTGTTCGTCAAAGAGGAACAGTTCATCATCCGGGAGAAAACGTAGGTATCGGAAGAGATCATACGTTATTTGCTTTAATTGATGGTACGGTTGTATTCTGTAAAAAGAAAAACAGTCGTTCATTTGTTTCCGTAGAACCGCTTAATAATTAATATGTAAAGAAAATGACATGCAAAACTACGCATTGTCAAGATAACACAAAGCCGGATAAAGTTATTTATCCGGCTTTGTTATTTGTATATTTAACCTGAATCTGCATAATATAAACAAGATACTTGCAAAGAAAATGTATTATAATCCGACTATAATTCAGAGCAGAATAAATTAAAGGATTTATCATTTCACATCCAAAATAATTTATAATTAGAGCTTATTATCAGACAACAATTATTCTACTCTGAAACTTTTTCCGTTATTAAATGTTCATAATAGCAGAAAGAATATATTAGGTTTCATGAAAGATAAATTCCTTTGAAACAACCGTTGAAATCTATTATTTCATAGGATGTCTGTATTTTTTATAAGGATTTTCCGTTTTTTTCGCTTGGTCTCAGAAAAATATACTATCTTAGCCTCGTATTTTTACTATTCTACAGAAGCCAAAAGAAAGGATTATACTAAAAAATTTTTCTGGATATAATTATTGCATCAATACTTATATAATTAATAGTTCTGTTTCCGGCATTTCTCGATGTGAATCGATAATGTAGTTTTTTTCTCGATGCGAATCGATAATTATTAAATGCACACACTTGTAAATTCAACAACTTTGTCGGGACAGAACTATTATTTTAATTTGCTTTTCTATTAAAAATATGCTATTATATCCTAATTAATAGGTTTAATATCTTCTATCCTCAAATTTATTATAGATATATGGGGGATAAAACGAAGCGTTCAATTTTGACACTTCGTTTTAGTTTTTCTCAACTTTTCGTTTTTACGATTATAGATAATTATAAAAACAAAATTACTACGAACAACTTTTCGGTGAAAACTTATCAACACCGTATGCTGATAAGTTGTTTATATTACGTTAATATGTACATGCTCAATGGGTATATGCAATTATAGGCAGCTTAGCATCTCAACCTTCCGGCGATGGTGAATCTTTGACAAATATTAATCAAAAATTTAATTACGGATATTTTTCTTTAATTAGAAATAGTCATATCTTTGTTGAGTTTAAAAAATAAAATCTTATTCATCAAAATAAATTTATAGATTATGTCAAAAGTAACAGTTGTAGGTGCAGGTAACGTGGGCGCTACATGCGCAAATGTATTAGCTTTTAAAGAAGTTGCTGATGAAGTTGTATTGTTAGATATCAAAGAAGGTATTTCCGAAGGAAAATCTTTGGATATGATGCAGACTGCCGCATTGTTAGGATTCGACTCTCGCATCGTAGGCGTAACGAACGATTATTCAAAAACAAAAGATTCAGATGTAGTTGTAGTAACATCCGGTATTCCGCGTAAACCGGGCATGACTCGCGAAGAATTAATAGGCGTTAACGCCGGTATCGTAAAATCGGTAGTAAACAACATCTTGACTTACTCTCCTAATGCTATCATCGTATGCGTAAGCAACCCGATGGATACAATGACATACCTTACACTTAAAGCAACCGGGCTTCCCAAAAATCGTGTAATCGGTATGGGTGGCGCATTAGATAGCTCTCGTTTCAAATGCTATTTAAGTCAAGCCTTAAATGCTAATGCAAACGAAGTAGAAGGTGTTGTTATAGGCGGGCACGGCGACACGACAATGATTCCTTTAACCCGTTACGCTACATATAAAGGCGTACCCGTTTCTAATTATTTGAGTGCAGATGTTTTGGCAAAAGTTGCAGCCGACACTATGGTAGGCGGCGCAACATTGACCGGATTACTCGGAACCTCTGCTTGGTATGCTCCCGGAGCCGCTGCTGCTTATGTAGTAGAGTCTATTATTCACGACCAGAAAAAATTAATTCCGTGCAGTGTTTATCTGGAAGGTGAATACGGAGAATCTGATATTTGCATCGGTGTTCCTGTTATTTTGGGCAAAAACGGATGTGAAAAAATCGTCGATTTCCAACTGAACGATGAAGAAAAAGCGTTATTTGCAAAAAGCGCCGCAGCTGTTCATAAAACAAACAGCGTATTGAAAGAAATCAACGCTCTCTAACCCAGAGATAGATATTATTATAAATGGCCGCAAGCAACTCTTGCGGCCATTTATTTTTTTATGCGTACTTATACCGAAATATGCCATGAGTAAGGAATGTTACTACAAATCGAAATATTCTTTGTAACGATTATATAAATGCCTTGCTTGTAAATATGCGGATTTGCGGACTCATAAAATGAGAAGACTCGAAAGTAATGGCTTTATCATATTGCTGGCGAGTAGCAGCTTCGAGTTTCATCCGCAATTTATCGAACTTTATGGGCAAAAAATCCCTCTTTCTATTCCAAGAAGAGGCGTTTATGATATATCACAAATTTAGTTTTGCTGCCATGTCATCGGCTAATCGCCGGCATTGAGCCATAATATCATCGGAAATACCCTGTTTCATCTCTACCGGGTCAGATACGACATCCCATCGCATTTTTTCGGCAAAGGCGTTCAAATGCCGCACAGCCGCTCCCGCCCATGTATAGGATCCAAAATAACCGAAAAGGCGATTTTTTATATCTCGGCTCTCTAACTTACCTACCAGCGATTCTATTTCAGGAAAAAGGTCGTTGGTATAAGTAGGGCTACCTATAATCAATCCTTTATATTTAAAAATATCACGTAATACATACGATACATGCGATTTTGAAACATTATGTATAACAACGTCCCGAATACCTTTTTTTGTTAGCTCTCGGGCGATACACTCCGCCATCTGTTCTGTATTGCCATACATACTGCCGTATGCTATCACTACACCATTTTCTCCTTCATAGCGACTGGCATGATCGTAAATGTCGACTACCTTATTTATCTGCTCTTTCCATACCGGGCCGTGCGTAGAACAAATCATACTTATTTCCGTCCCTGACAGTTTCTGTAATGCTTTTTGTACAGGAACGCCGTATTTTCCTACAATGTTAGAGTAATATCTCCACATTTCGTCCCAATATCCATCCGTATTCATTTCGACATCGATAACACCTCCGTTCAACGCCCCGAAGCATCCGAAAGCATCGCCCGAGAACAACGTTTTCGTCTGCAAATCATATGTCATCATCGTTTCCGGCCAATGTACCATAGGTGTCATAAAGAACTGCAAATTATGTAAACCTAACGAAAGCGTATCTCTATCTTTTACTTCAAGAGTCCCTTCGCAAATGCCATAGAATCCTTTTATCATACCCATTGTCTTGCTATTACCAACAATAATCGCTTGCGGATAATGCTGCCGGATAAAACGGATTGCTGCCGAATGATCAGGCTCCATATGATTTATAATCAGATAATCTATCGGACGGTCTCCTAAAACGTTGCGAATCTTCGACAGATATAAATCGGCGTGACAATGGTCTACCGTATCTATCAAAGCTACTTTTTCGTCTACAATTAAATACGAATTGTACGAAACTCCTAATGGAAGCGGCCATAATGCCTCAAAACGATGTTTAACCCGATCGTTTACTCCCACGTAAAAAATGTTTTTTGAAATCTCTGTCATTGTATTCTCTACTTTTTCAATACAAAAATACGGATAAAATTTCAATAGAGACTTTTAAGTTCTCTTTATATCTATGTCTATTCCTAAAATTCTATAAAGCCCAAACTACGCAAGCAAAAGAAAGGCATGATTTTATAACATTCATAATCCGTCATACCCATTTATTTTTGTAAGGTTGTTATGCTGAAATCCATTACCGAGATTCAGATGCGTACATCGACAACCATAGTCATAAATTTATTCCTATGAAAAAAAACAAAAAATTTATCTCCACAGAAGGAGGTATGCCATGCGCAAGAAGTCCGACGAGGTCGAATGCAAAAGGGTATGGCTTTTTTATTGTGTGTTCTTTGTTTTTATATTCATATTGTGTATTTTAGCGAAATGACGAAATATTTTATTTCTTCTTTTTAATGCTATTATAGTTATGAAAGGCAAAAGCATTCTTTTATGGGCATTTTTATCGGCAAGCGTGTTGTACGGCTGTATAGGCGGAAAATCGAGCGTGAAATCTCTACGGCCTTATGCGGTGGATGATAATGATACGGTTTGTGTGGGAAATTTACCTTTTGCGGTTCCCGGATCTACTTATAACGCTATCAATCCAATGTATATTGTTAATAGAAGCGGTATAACCCTCTATGATAAAGGAGCAGCGTCTATAATGTTTACTTTATCTGCTCCGGCTCGATACGTGGCTCAAAATGCCGTAGATGATGCCAAAACGTGGGATTATAAGATAAACGGCATGCCTCTTTGGAAAGAAATGCGGCACATCGCTTCCGCTTTAATGCCACAGGCTATTATCAGCGCGGAATATATTCCGTATGAAAAGCCGTATGACGAGACGAAAGGATATATGGATATTAAGACTTGTCATCCTGACAAACTGAAAACGGACGCCCGGCATACGCTTTACCTGTTGAACGGTATCAAAATTACGGAAAAAATTTTCGAAGCCGTCAATCCGGTGTATATCAAGTCGCTGAAACGGATTACTGATGAACAGGAGTTGAAGCGGTTCGGTGGAGAAGGCCTAAAATACGTTGTTATGGTAGAAACGTTTTCTTACGAAGACCTTATCGCCCCGCAACAAATTTATTGGATAAAGGAAAATGATTTGTTAGATTTATATCTTGTCAACGGCATCCGGTTAAACAAAAAAAGTTTTGAAGCTATCAATAAAACATTTTGCAATGAATGGTACCGTTTCTTTAACGATGACAAAAGAGCTACACCCTATCTGAAAAAATATCCGAATGCCGGATCAATAGAAGTCGGTATTATCGAGTAAAAAACGTATATTTAATTATCACTATTAAAGCCGACTTTTCATATAGCACACAATAATAAGCTCAACTTAAATATTAGCCTTGTATATTGTTTTCGTTCTCGGGTTATCTTCCGGATGTTTACCTTCTATGTATCGATAATTTTCTTCTTTTGTCAGTATCTTTTGTGTTTCTTTAAAATAAGAGGGCTTTAAAGCGAAAAAAATATCTTCGGTGATTTCTATGTCATTCACATAAAAAAGTTCTCTCGACCGCCCGGTAGATAGAATGACATTCGGCGCTATGATTTCTTCATAGGTGAATGTTTCTATAATAACCGCCTCTTTTAGCTTTTTTCGGTTATACTTACTCAACGAATCGGGGTCGGTAATCCGGTGCAACGACCGGATAAAAATCGGATTAAGGGCGTCGAAAACCTTTTCGGGTATTTCAATACCGTTAATAATATACAAAACGTTTTTGCCGGTGGAAGCGCAAGACGTATATTCTTCGCTTCTTCTTAGCGTAAAATATACAAGCGAGTTCTTAATGTCTTCGCCTTCGTAATAATATAATTGCTCGTCTTTCCGTTGTTGTAACGTTTTGTACTCGACTTTTTCAATGGATTTTGGCATAAGCGCCCACACAAGGATGCGTTCATAACCGTACAGAAAACACTTATGGAGAACAAAATCCATATTCTGGGCATCTGCAAGAGGGGTTATTTGCGCATTGATGTATCCTGCTCTTATTCCGGGATCTATATTTCTATTGATAGATGTAATTTGAAAAGTTTTCTCGCTATCCTCCGAATAAGGTTCTCGAGCATCATTACGATAATTTCTAACTGTTATGCCGTTTTTGTTTTCTATATAATCCTTGTCAATAGCATTGTATATAATGCCCTTAAAGTGCGTAAAGCATACGTCTCCATCGTAGTTGCAAAAAGATATAGGTTCATCATCCGGAATCGTTAAACTCTCTTTATCTCTTTCTTTAACGGATGCGGCGCTAATACATACGCACAATATGCCAACCCATAAAAACAACCGTAAGGAACATATTATATTATTCATAAATGATGATTTAATATTAACAGTTTTGTATTTGCCTTTTTTACAAAGAAAAACATTAAACAGTAAAGGACAAATATAAAATTGTTAATATTTGCAAAAACAACAACATCATAGCATACTTTTACGAACATGTACAATGCGTTTCATTGATAATATTTAAAAATATCCACGTAATATACTGTTTATCAAATATATATTCCGTTATAAAATCATGATAGAGACGAACAAAGCACAGACATGTTTTTATAACATAAAGAATCTGGTGTTCCCTTTTATTTTTGCACAGTAATTACGATTGTTATTCTTATTCTGAAATACGATTAAGTACATTAGTTTTTTTAATTCAATACATTTCATGTCAATGCAATTAAAAACAAAAAACTAATCATCCCGGGAATAGGTATAAATAGATAGGTATGACAATCTTTATTACCATATTGTATAACTCTTAAAAACTATTTTTATGACTAAAATTAAAAATCTCAATTTAATGGAGACTGAAAACACAATTTCCCAATCTAATGCAGAACAAACCTACAGCGGCAAAGCTCATTGGTCAATTAAA
>JAFUKV010000004.1 GCA_017467745.1 Bacteroidaceae bacterium
CCTTGATTAATTGTTGTGTTTACCGTTTGCGCTAATTCTTCAAAATCACCGTTCGGAACAGCGGCTTCTCTCTCTGTTGTAAAAGAAAGAAGATTTGAAAATTCCGTATTTCCGGCATAGTCGGTACAGGTAGTTTTAAAATTGTATTCCGTTGCGGATGTTAAATCGGATATAAATATTTTATTATCGCCTTGCTGTGTAAAGTTTACTTTCGTATCGCCGTCATAAAGAGTTAGATACTCCATTACCGCCGCCTGATGTTCAAGGCTTTCTGCCGTAACTGTTATCGTGGCTTTTTTAGCCCAAACATCTCCTTCATTCTCCTTAGAAATTGTGTACGGAGGAGTTATTACCTCCAACGTAGCAGGTAACGATTGTTTAACGCCATGATAAACAGATTTAATCTCTTTTGCCGTATTACCGGCAGCGAGCTGTATCGTAAAATTATACATTTCGCCCGAAGTTTCTACGCCCTCCACATTGCATGGCCTATACTGACCGTCTTCATCTTTATACGAAATTGTAACCGCCGACGGTTCTCCATCCATCTTTATAGGAATAACTGCCCGAGAGCTACCGATAAAAACAGGTTCGGGCGTTTGTAACTCAAACTGTCTGGGCTGGCTCGTAATCGACAACGTTACCTTATCGGTAGGCCGCCCTTGTAATCCGATTGCGCTTAATGTAAACGTATGGTCGGGGCTTCCCTCTACATATTCAAGATTGGAAACGAGTTCTGAAAAATCGACATACGCCATTTTATCTTTATTTTCAAAGCCTTTCAACCTCAACCCCATAGTAGAAAACAGCGTTTTCTGTTCGGGCGTCAACTCCATCAAATCTACCTCTTGCGGCCATCCCTTAGCCTGCAAATAGGCCGATGATATACCCATTACACAACTGGAAAAACCCATTGGCGCAGTAACAAGTGCATTTATATCGCCGACATTTGTATCCAACTCCTTAACTACTTTATTAGTTCCCGATTCGAAACCCATAACGGTAATAAACGGCGGTCTAAGGCTTACCTCATTTTCCGCCAGATTTATTGTTATCGGGTTCAACTCCGTACTTTCGTCAAAAATAATGGATAACGCCGCACCGCCAATATTCCCCTCATTTACATCGAAACTTATCCGGTAGTGTTTACACGACTCGGCAATAAAAATCTCAGGCGAATATACCATTGATGACCCGTCGGGCTTTACCAAAGACATTTGCAATGTAATTTTTCCCGGCTTAACATACGCCTCACGCGTTTCGTCTTTCGAAAAAATAATAGAATTATTTTTTTCGGTTTTCAGCGTGGTGGCAAAATCCGAAAAATAGTTCTTAAACGCATCGGTATATACCAAAGAAACCTTTGCATTCGCTAACGTACAGGTAACAGATATATCCGTATTCTGTTTGTCAAAAACTTGAAATGGTTCCGAACCCTCAAAACAAGGCATATCGAACCCCTCTTTGTCTATATTTCCATACGACGCCTTAAAAACAAAAGAGCCTAATGGAAATTTCATGTTTTCAGGAAACTCGGCGAACGTGTCCCACGATTTGAATAATGTTCCATCTTCTTTGAAAATGGTAACTGCAAAATCTTTCGTTTCGGGTTGAGACAACATAGTTGTCAGAACGGTAGGATCGGTAGATAGCGGCACGGAAAAATCGGCCGTCAATACCGGAGACAACTGCCCTGTCCCTGCTTCGTTATACCGATCTTCGACAGAACATCCAGCCAACAATATAGCACAGATCTCTAAAAAAAATAAAAACTTCCAATTCATTAAATAAGCATGTTTAATTAAGAAAATTGCCAAAACGTCCTCTACCTTAACAAAAAACACAAATAATTGAAAATCAATTAATAAAACTACCTTACAGGATCGGTTCGGTTGATTTTTTCGACACAAATATACAAAATATTACTAAACACGCAAGTTTTATTCAAGATTTAATATTTTACAATAATTTCGTTTATCCAAATTAACAATAAGACGTATGCGCAAGCCGTATGCAGATATAAACAAATGTAATACAACATAATACATATGCACCCACGGCAAAAACGACAAACTGCAACAGCATACAAACCGGGCAAATAAATCAAAAGAATTTTAACATACTCTTCTCTTTCAAAAAAAAGCGTTATCTTTACTTTAAAAATATACTGCAATGAATACATTCGGAACAATATTCCGGCTCTCTTCGTTCGGCGAGTCGCACGGATTGGGCGTAGGCGGCGTTATAGACGGTATGCCAGCAGGAATTAAAATCGATATGGATTTTATCCAGCACGAGTTGAACCGTCGCCGTCCGGGACAATCGTCCATCGTTTCTCCCCGCAAAGAAAAAGATAAAGTAGAAATACTCTCAGGGGTTTTTGAAAATATGACAACGGGAACACCTATCGGATTCGTGGTGTATAATGAAAATCAGCATTCATCAGACTACGACAATTTACGCGAAACGTATCGCCCCTCGCACGCCGACTATACCTATCAACAAAAATACGGATTCCGCGATCATCGAGGCGGCGGGCGTTCATCTGCCCGCGAAACCATTTCGCGTTGCGTAGCGGGAGCTTTCGCCAAACTCGCCCTAAACTCCTTAGGCATAGAAATAAAAGCATTCACCTCCCAAGTGGGAAATATCTCTCTAAAAGGTTCGTACCAAAATTACAACCTTGATGATGCAGAAAAAAATATCGTTCGTTGTCCCGATGCCGACACTGCCGAAAAAATGGCGGAACTGATAGCCAAAGTCCGCGAAGAGGGCGATACCATAGGCGGAGTTATCACATGTGTAGCCCGCAATGTACCAGTTTGCTTAGGCGAACCGGTATTTGACAAACTGCACGCCTCTCTGGGTAGCGCAATGCTCAGCATAAACGCCGCCAAAGGATTTGAATACGGCATGGGATTCAACGGCGTACAATACAGAGGTTCTGAAATGAACGACGTTTTTATTCGTAAAAACGGGAGAATCTCTACACAGACAAATCATTCGGGCGGAATACAAGGAGGCATATCTAACGGAGAGGACATCTACTTCCGCGTGGCATTTAAACCGGTTGCTACCATTTTGCGAGATATTCGCACGCTCGATTATAGCGGCAACGAAATAACCCTGAAAGCCAAAGGCCGACACGACCCCTGCGTGTTGCCGCGCGCAGTCCCCATAGTAGAAGCTATGACCGCTATGGTGCTGTTAGACCACTATCTGTTGAACAAAACCAAGCACATGTAAACAGACTTTTGACGGCTCTTTTCATCCGCAAAAGACACTCTTTTTTACGATGATATTTCCCTCTCAATAACAGGCATTGCAGAATATGGATATCTGCAATGCCTGTTTTTTCGAGCAACAGATACCCGGAAATATTCAACCTATTAATGCGACAACATGCATACCGGTTTTCCGAGCTCTATTCCACAAACCTCACCGATAAATAATGCAGTTGCGATTCATGGGGATAAGCGTAAAACTTTTACTCGCCGCACACTGAAAACACTCTGCATCTTTTTATTATGTTTTTCGATAATCTGTTTCTTCTTAAAAAAGGCGAAACTAAAAACTTTTATATTCAACGCTGTATCAGAAACAAGTAATCAAAAAAATACGTACTTTTGTTTTTCTGTTTAAAACACCTGTCCTATGAAAATAAAAGAATACTTATCTGCCAACCGTAAGCAGATTATAGCCGATCTCGCCTCATTAATCAGCATACCCTCTGTCAGTGCACAACCCGAACATAAGCCAGACATGATACGTTGCGCCGAACGGTGGAAACATCTATTGTTAGAAGCCGGAGCAGACAATGCCGAAATAATGAAAACAGACGGTAATCCGGTTGTATTCGCATCGAAAATAATTTCGCCCGACTATCCTACTGCGCTAATATACGCCCATTACGACGTAATGCCGGTAGAACCGATAGAACTTTGGAACACGCCGCCGTTTGAACTGACCGAAGACAATGGATATTTTAAAGGACGGGGTACGGATGACGACAAAGGACAATCGTTCATCCAAGTCAAAGGTTTTGAGTACGCATTGCGTAACGGAGATTTGCGTTGTAATGTAAAATTTATTTTCGAAGGAGAAGAAGAAATCGGTTCTCCCTCATTAGAAAAATTCTGCCGCACACACAAAGAACTACTAAAAGCCGACGTTATCTTAGTATCAGACACCAGCATGGTAAGCGCGCAGACACCGTCTATCACAACCGGATTAAGAGGATTAGCCTATTGGCAAATAGCCGTAACCGGTCCTGACAGAGACCTACACTCCGGTATTTTCGGCGGAGCGGTAGCCAACCCCATAAACGAGCTCTGCAAACTTATAGCAAGCATTACCGATAACGACGGAAAAATTACCGTACCCAGCTTTTACGATGATGTAGAGGAAGTATCTGCCGCTGAACGAGAAATGATTGCCGCCGTTCCCTACGACGAAACAGCATATAAAAAGTCTATCGGAGTAGACGAATTAAAAGGCGAAAGCGGATACAATACATTAGAAAGAGCCTCTATCCGTCCTACATTCGATGTTTGCGGCATTTGGGGCGGATATACGGGCGATGGGGCTAAAACGGTGCTTCCCTCACAGGCTTTCGCCAAAGTTTCCTGCCGGTTAGTACCTCATCAAGATTACCGAAAAATATCCGAACTATTCATACAACACATAGAGCGGACTGCTCCTCCTTATATAAAAGTTTCCGTTACACCCCTGCACGGCGGACAAGGATACGTCTGCCCCATAGATCTGCCGGCATATAAGGCCGCAGAGAAAGCCTATCAACGGATTTTCGGGCAACAACCCTTAGCGATACGACGAGGAGGCAGCATCCCTATTATCGCCGTGTTCGAAGAGGTTTTAGGCATTAAAACCGTACTAATGGGATTAGGCTTAGAATCGGACGCTACGCATTCTCCCAACGAAAATTATCCGATAGAGCTATTTTTCAAAGGTATAGAAATAGTAGCCGAATTTTACAAAATATTCGGTCACAATGATACAGACCGATAACAATAAGATTGAATGAGTAGAGCACGATATAATGATTTTGGTAATTTCCTGAAAAAACACTTCGACGGGAAAGTGCAAAAAATATCGGTGCATGCGGGCTTTACCTGTCCTAACCGCGACGGCAACAAAGGCTATGGCGGGTGTACCTATTGCAACAACCAGACATTCAGCCCAGATTATTGTCAAATAGAAAAAGGCATTACCCGGCAAATAGAAGAAGGTATCCGATTTTTCAGCCGAAAATACCCGCAAATGAAATATCTGGCCTACTTCCAGTCGTACACAAACACATACGGCGAAACGGACGACTTGATACGTAAATACGAAGAAGCCCTGTCCATACCTAACGTAACCGGACTTATTATCGGCACTCGTCCCGACTGTATGCCCGAAACGCTGCTCGACTATCTCGAATCGCTCTCAAAAACAAAATTCGTCTTGGTAGAATACGGCATCGAATCTACCGATAACCGAACTTTGGAACAAATAAACAGGGGACATACATACGAAGAAACCGTATCGGCGATAACCCGCACAGCCCAACGCAGTATCCTGACCGGAGGACATCTCATTCTCGGGTTGCCGGGCGAATGCCGCAATACCCTTCTTCTCCACGCCGACAGGCTATCGCAATTACCTATTACAACACTGAAACTACATCAATTGCAATTAATACGCCATACAAAAATGGCATCCCAATATGACAAGAATCCGGAAGACTTCCACCTCTATACCGCCGATGAATACATAGACCTTTGCATCGACTTTATCGAACGGTTACGGCCGGATATAATTGTAGAGCGTTTTATATCGCAATCGCCCAAAGAGCTCTTGATAGCACCCGACTGGGGATTGAAAAACCACGAATTTACCGCCCGGCTGACCAAACGTTTGGAAATGCGTGATTCTTGGCAAGGAAAATTTTATAAATCAACGCCCGAAACTAAATAGACAACACAAAATATATCTTCAAAATGAAAAGTAGAGTTTATATCTTTTGCAAAATATACCTCTTATTAGTATTGCTGTTCATGTTGCTCAAAGCGGTATTCATGCTTTGTTACCACTCTATTTACGCTGCCGTTCCTTTTTCCGACTGGATGCGTGTGGTGAAACACGGATTACCCTTAGACCTTTCCATAGCCGGGTATTTAACCGCCCTACCGGGTCTTTTGCTATTAGCTTCCATCTGGCTTGGGGCACGAATTACCCGAAAAACGGCAACAGTGTATTTCTCATTGGTTTCAATCGTTCTTTCTCTTATCTGGGTAAGCGACATCGTATTATACGGATATTGGGGTTTCCGATTGGACACTACTCCCCTGTTCTACCTCAACTCTCCTAAAAATGCTATGGCAAGCGCGCAAACCGGCGAGTTGATAGGTGCTATTATCGCTATCATCGCCATTATCGCCGGCCTTATATTCCTATTCAACAAACTGATACTATCCTGTTGGAAACGGCTGAAACCATCCGAGAAAAAAGTTGTTCCGGCCATCGGAATATTTCTACTTACTGCACTGTTATTCATTCCTATACGAGGAGGTTTTACGGTGTCTACCATGAATGTCGGGAAAGTATATTTCAGCGAAAAAATGGAATTGAACCATGCGGCAATAAACCCCTGTTTCAGTTTTTTGGATGCTCTGACCCGTGATAAGGCCTTCGATAAACAATACCGTTTTTTCGACGAAGAAAAGGCTGCGTCCCTATTCCACACATTACAGGAAACGGCTCCGGCA
>JAFUKV010000038.1 GCA_017467745.1 Bacteroidaceae bacterium
GGCTTCTAACATTTGTTCAAACTCGTCTTTCGTATATATACTGTATCCATAACCGCGTGCTTCTTTGCATTTTGAGCATCCGCCTTTGATTGCCCGTTGTTCGGCTTCGCTTAACAAGGTAAACGTTTCGCGGGCTTCTTCTAAACTGAGTTTTTTAAAACGTGCCATAATAATTGGGGGTTAATGGTTAATAAATTGTGATTTGTACCGTCTTCAAGCATTGGCAGAATGATCTCCGGACGGTGATATTTGGTTGTTTATCAGTTGATAATAATATCCTTTCTTTTCCATCAAATTTTCGTGCGAGCCAATTTCTACAACATATCCGTTTTTGAGTACGACTATCTGGTGCGCATTGCGAATGGTACTTAACCGATGCGCCACCACCACAACCGTACGATTTTCGAATGCCGAGTTTAACGCTTTTACGATTTTCGCTTCATTTATGGCGTCTAAGGCATTGGTAGCTTCATCCAGAAAAAGGTATCGCGGATTTTTATATAATGCTCTCGCTATCAATATCCGTTGCCGTTGTCCTCCGCTCAGCCCGCGTCCCTCTTCTCCAATTTTCGTTTTGTATCCGTTCGGCATCAGTTTTATTTCTTGCAATATATTGGCGGTATCAAGCACTTGTTCAAACCGGGCATAGTCTATGTGTTCGTCGTCTAAAACAACATTATTCAGTATGGTATCGTTAAATATCCGCCCGTCTTGCATAACTACTCCGCACTCGTTACGCCAATTTTTCAAGGCGATGTTGGTTATATTGGTATCGCCTAACATTACATTGCCTATTGTGGGTTGGTACAGGCGTAACAGTATTTTCAGCAAGGTTGATTTTCCGCTGCCGCTATCTCCTACAAACGCCGTTGTTTTTCCTTCGGGAATAAACAGATTTATTTGCTTTAAAACGAAATCGGCGTTGGGCGTGTATTGAAACGATACGTTAGAGAGCTGTAAACTACCATTACCGGGTAAAGGGAGATTGGCGCTCATAGCGACAGATTCTTCGTCTTCCAGCTCGTGTATCTCGTTCAGACGCAGAAAACTGATTTTGGCGTATTGGGCGGAAATAATGAAATTGATAAATTGCCCCAACGGCGCATTGAGCATACCGATAATGAATTGCGTGGATATCATCACACCGAAAGTTATATCGCCTTGTATTACCGCTTTGGCGCAATAGAACGTTATGGCAAGGTCTTTTACGCTCATAATAAATTGCGCGCCTAATTGCTGCAAGTTAGTTATTGTGAGCACTTTGAGATTAAGGTGATACAGCAGCGCCTGTATATTCTCCCATTTCCACCGGCGGGGCTGTTCGTAGTTGTTTATTTTTATGTCTTGAATGGTATTGACCGTTTCGACCCAATAACTTTGATTGCGGGCTACTAACGAGAAATATTCCCAATCAAGCTTTTTACGGAGATTCAAGAACCCGACTACCCACAGTACGTATATTGTTCCTCCGGCTATGAATATGTAAAATATATTTGTGTTGTATATCAATAATATGATTGAGAAGATTAGAAACGTAAGCGATGAAAATATCAGATTGAGCGAATTGTTCATGATGAAAGAGCGTATCCGCTCGTGGTCTTGCGCCCGTTGCAGAATGTCGCCTATCATTTTGTTTTCGAAAAAGGTAACGGGCAGACGCATTAACTTTATCAAATAATCGGCTATCAAAGCAATGTTTACACGAGCGGTAATGTGCAACAACAGCCAGTCGCGCACGGCATTTGAGAGCGTTACGCTTATAATTATGGTGATATTGGCTATCAGCACCATGTTTATGAAGTTAATGTCGCCGGCTTGAATACCTACATCTATCACCGCTTTCGAAATAAACGGCAACAACCCTTGCAGGAAAGTTACCAATAAAATAATCCAGAACAAGGTATAGAAGTGCTTCTTGTACGGAAGAAAATATCTGAGAATTTTTTCCGCCGCTTTTTGCTGTTTTTTCGAGTCGTTTTCGTTCCGAAACTCGGGAGTAGGCTCTACGAGCAGAACGTCTCCCCGTTTTTGCCCTTCTTTATACCAATGATTTACAAATTCTTGTAAAGTGTACGACAGCAACCCTTTGGCCGGGTCGGATACATATACTTTTTTTTGCGTAACTTTGTATACGACTATAAAATGGCTATTATCCCAATGAACAATGCAGGGCAGTTTGACTTTTTTATATAAATCTTCTATCGAGACCGACGCGGACAGAACCCGCAATCCTATTTTTTCGGCTCCATAACAAATATCCAGAAAAGATACTCCTTCACGAGACATTCCGCATATATCCCTCAGGCATTGCAGAGAGTAGTATTTTCCATAATACTTAGATATAATTTTGATACAGGCCGGACCGCAATCCATTATATCTAATTGGTATTCGAACGGGAACCTAAACATAATATCAGGTATTAAATTTCACATTTTGCAATGTAAGATTATTTTTTCAATAAGCAACATTTATACAGTTAATATATTTTAATTACGTAAATATTATCTGGATAAATACAATTTCAAGAGTTTTTTCCGCCATAAAGGGTAATCGAATCGTTTTTTATATAAATTTCTGCATTTCTGCGCTATAACGGCGCGCTTGGCTTCGTTACTCAATAACCTATTTATTTTGGAAGCTAATCGCGGCGCGCAGTCTACCTCTTGAATATTAAATGTGTTGAACGGATTATTTTGCATAATTTCTTTTAAACCGCTTGTATTATTTACAAAAACCGGAATATTATACATCATCATTTCTATTGCCACGTATCCGAATTCTTCGTATATAGAGGGTACTATACCAATGTCGGCAATACGATAGAGTTTATCTAAATCGGCCTGTTCCATAAATCCGGTAAACGTAACTTTTGCCCAAATAGAATGTGCATTTTGTATTTGCGTCTGGATTTCGCCTCCCCAACCTACAATTATCAACCGGACATCTGTACGTTTTTTTAATAGGGCTCTAAAAAATTCCAACAAGAAACACGAACCTTTAATTTTTTGAAGCCGCCCTACAAAAAGGATAATTTTTTCTTTATCGTTTATATAAAGCCGCCGTTTCAATTGCATTTTCTCATTCTCCGTTTGAGGGTGATAACGATCGGACAACGCATTGTGCAATACGGCTATTTTAGACGACGCTATTCCGTAAATAGTTATTAAAGTATCGGCCGTGTGATGCGCAACGGCAATAATCCGATCGCAGAGATTGAATAGCTTTATTTCCGCATCTACGCTGCTTATGATTTTTTTCTCCAAATGATCTGCGGTTTCGTTGCGGCGTTGCAAGATGGTTTGCAGTTTTTCACGATTTCCGTTTAAGGAGAAAGCCCACTCAAAATAATGTACCGTCAGAAACAGCTTACAATTAAAGCGTTGTTTTAATTCGTACGCCAAGTGGTACTGATTGATGAAATTGAGATGGAATATGTTTTCCTGACTATTGTCTACATACGGCATCAGCAGAAACGCTATGTTGCGGCAATACCTGTTATACGCTTTTTCCGGATTATACGTAGACGGAAAGGTTGCTCCGGGAATGTCGATATAGCGAATCGCCCGCCTCGTTTTAACGCTGAAAGCCTTCTCTTTTGAATATAAATGGACAAACGTCAGGTTGATATCCGCACTGTTTATATACTCGGAAATTTGTCTGATATACGTTCCTATGCCATAATCGGCCCCCACGCTGGAAGAGTTTATGATATATACGTTTTTCATAGCTGAATGTCGAATTTAAAAAATTGTTTATCGGGCGTTTGTTGCTCTATTTTTTTCTCTTCAATACGATATTTTCGGCAGAGCGTATCTATCACGGCCGTAATTGCCGGCACGTTCAATTGGGATAATGACCGAAACGCATGTAACAAAAGGGCTGTATTGACAGGCGATTTCGGCAATGAATCTCCATCCAGCTGGCTTAATATGTCTATAATCAACCGTACCGCTTTTTTCTTCGCTATGTCATTGGCCGCACATCGGCCAACGCTCCATATCAGCAAGGGAAATTCCCATTTAGAATATATCATCAACATACGGTTGTCAAAACGGCTATTGTCCGCTTCTTGCAAAAGATTGGATATAGCACCGGTATCATGTTGTAGTTCGCAAAAAATTTGGGATATAAAAGTTGTATAAAAACGTCTTTCAGATGGCGTGAGGCTCTCTTTTCGGTTTTCAAACCGGAATACCAAATATAAAAGTATTCCTAAAAGGCCATGTTCCAAGCCTATGCCCGAATATTCTTTCCGAATAAAATATTGTTTTATCTTTTTATCGAAATCGGCGCAAATATCTTCGTGAACCGCTACATAACGATTGAATATCAAATATTCTACTCCCCACCCTATGCCGCATAATCCGGATTTAAAATCGGCAGAAATTTGAACAACCGAGAGTATCTCGAACAACTCTTCTAACAGTTCTGTGGCAAAATCGCTATACATATCAGATTTATTTATCCGAGCTTCATTAAAGAAAAAAAGAATCGCTTTCATACGGCCGTCTAAAACGCCCAAGTCTGGCATCTCACTGGCATTCAGCATAAGAAAATGCGCAATTTTTTCTTCCGGAGAAAATGTTTGATTTTTGTCGTTTTTCATAGAGCGTGTTTTTCTATTGATGATTTAATCGAGAAAATAATTTCAATTACAAACATATATATATTTTTCATAAATACAAAATAATATTATACTAATATGACCTTGTATTCGTCCATACGTACTGCTATAAAATATTTATATAATAAAAATATATATCATATATGTGAATATTTACACATATATCGAGTTTTAAAATTAGAGAGATTTATACTGATTTACAAAAAATATTGGTATTTACCAAAGTTTAACACTTTATCTAAACAATCTTTTTGCCGGACAACCGGCATATCAAGCGTGTAAAATGCGTGTTTTTGCACAAATCTTCATAGGGGAAAAGCCACAAATGGATAAAACGGCATTTCAGACCAACAAGTGTCACTCAAAAGGGGAACATTTTTTAGGGACAGCCAATAGGCATCTTTTAATTGAGGTTTGCCAAGCAGTTATATCCGGCCAAATAAGCGGCTAAACTCGTTTAGAGGATACACTAATGACAAAAAATATTTGCCATAAAAAATGAAGCGCCCCAAAAAGTTGTTTGTCTAACTTTTAGGGGGTACTTCAAAAAATCAAAAAGACAGCCTCTCGTTGTATTTCGAGACTGTCTATTATAGAATATAAAAGGAATTATCAGAATTAGAATTCGGCGTTTTTAGGCGTACGCGGGAACGGTATGACATCGCGGATATTAGACATACCTGTAACAAAAAGCAAAAGCCGTTCAAAACCTAATCCGAACCCTGAATGAGGAGCGGTTCCGAAACGACGGGTATCTAAATACCACCAAATATCTTTGTCGGGTACTCCCATTTCTTGTGCGCGGGTACGTAATTTTTCATAATCCTCTTCTCGTTGCGAGCCGCCTATGATTTCTCCTATTTTCGGGAAAAGCACATCCATAGCCCGCACCGTCTTGCCATCGTCGTTCTGTTTCATATAGAACGATTTTATTTCTTTGGGGTAATCGGTCAAGATTACAGGACGCTTAAAATGCTCTTCTACCAAATAACGCTCGTGTTCCGCCGCCAAATCGGCTCCCCAATAGATAGGGAATTCAAATTTACGACCTCCGGCTACCGCCGCTTCCAGAATCTTGATTCCTTCGGTGTATGGCAAACGGACGAAGTTATCGGCTAACACGAATTTAATACGGTTAATCAGCTCTTTATCGAACATGTCGTTGAGGAACTGTATATCGTCCATGCAATTGTCTAACGCCCATTGCAGACAATATTTAATAAAGTCTTCGGCCAATTGCATATTGTCTTCTATCTCGTTGAAAGCGACTTCGGGCTCTATCATCCAGAACTCGGCTAAATGACGGGGGGTATTGGAGTTTTCAGCCCGGAACGTAGGTCCGAATGTGTAAATCGCCCCTAACGCCATTGCCGCCAATTCGCCCTCTAACTGTCCCGAAACGGTTAGGCTTGCTTGCTTGCCGAAAAAGTCATTATCGTAAACAATCGAGCCGTTCTCGTCTTTTTTCAAATCGTAAAGGTTCATGGTGGTTACCTGAAACATTTGTCCGGCGCCTTCACAATCGGAAGCCGTAATAATAGGCGTATGGAAATAGAAAAAGCCTCTTTCGTGAAAAAACTTATGGATAGCGATAGCCATATTGTGGCGAATGCGGAACACCGCTCCGAACGTAGTGGTACGCGGACGCAAATGCGCTATTTCGCGTAAAAACTCCATAGAGTGCCCTTTTTTCTGTAAAGGATAGGTTGCCGGGTCGGCAGTACCGTATATTTCTATTTCAGATGCCTGCACTTCTACTTTCTGTCCGCTTCCCTGCGACGCGGTCAACGTGCCGTTTACACTGACACACGCCCCAGTTGTAATAGGTTTCAGAAAATCTTCACCGAATTTTTCAATATCTACTACTATCTGCAAATTATGAATGGTAGAACCGTCGTTTAAGGCGATGAAGTTTATCTGTTTACTTCCGCGTCGGGTACGTACCCAACCTTTTACATTTACCGTTGTCCCCAAAGCGTCGCTTTTAAGAAGATCGGCAATTTTAGTTCTACTAACCTTTTCCATATAAGTTGAATGTTGTGTGTATAAATTTATATCCGGCTTTTGCCGGATATAATGAAATGTATTTGATTATTTATTCGAAAGCTCCCATATTGAGCATATTCACCTCTTCTTGGGTCAAATAACGCCACCGGCCGCGCGGCAAGTTCTTTTTGGTAAGTCCGGCAAAATATACGCGGTCTAATTTCGTTACATGATACCCCAACGCTTCAAATATACGCCGAACAATACGGTTACGGCCTGAATGAATTTCTATTCCTACTTGGTTTTTATCCGTATCGGTTGCATAACTTACGGCATCGGGCTGTATCAAACCGTCTTCCAGCTCTACCCCGTCTGCTATTCTTTGCATATCGTCTTCGTTGATATCTCTATCTAACCATACATGATATATCTTCTTTTTGATAAATTTCGGATGCGTTAGTTTGGATGCCAAATCGCCGTCGTTGGTAAGCAGCAATACACCTGTTGTATTACGGTCGAGACGACCTACCGGATAAATACGTTCGCTGCATGCGCTACGCACAATATCCATTACCGTAAGGCGGCCTTGTGGATCGTCGACAGTGGTTACACAATCTTTCGGCTTATTCAACAAAACATAGATTTTTCCTTCGGGTTTTACTATCTCTCCTTTGAATTTTACTTCATCGCTACGTTGAATTTTAGTACCGAGTTCGGTTATGACCGTACCGTTTACGGTAATCTCTCCGGCTTGGATATATTCGTCCGCTTCACGCCGAGAGCATACTCCCGCATTAGCCAGATATTTATTCAGACGAACAGGTTCGTTAGGATCGATGTTCGATTCGCTGTACACAACCCGTTTTCTGGGATTGAATTTCATTCCGGAATTGTAATCGTTATCGCGGTGTTGCATCCGATTGGCCGGACGGTTACCCATCCGGTTATTTCCCGCATTATTACCGTTTCCATACGGACGGCGTTGCCCTCCGTTATTATTGCCATAGCGATTATTGCCGTATCCACCGTTATTATTTCCGTATGACGGACGATTATTGTAGGGTCTCTGGTTATTTCCGCCTTCGTCTCCGTTGTTATATTGACGGGGGCGGTTTACCGGACGATTGTAATTGCGGTTGTCTCCGTAATTGTTACCGGTACGGCTGTATCCGCCATTCCGATTATTTCCGTATGACGGACGATTGTTTCCGTCTCTTCCATTATTATAATTTATGCGTGGACGCTTAGCTGCATCGTATCCGCCAGTTTGCGGATTTTGAGAATAATCTACTTTTTCATATCTCTCCGAAATACCATCACGGCCGGCACTTTTGCTGTCTCCAATACGAGGACGCCTCATTTTAGGTTCTCTTTCCATAATAGGAATGTTTTGTAATTGTAATAAACTAATTAATCACACATGTATAAGCCTCTCGGCTCTTTATCTTATTCCGAATTTATTGGCCACAAAGATGAGAATTAATTTCTATAAATCAATTTCTTATACAAATCTTAACGCTCAAAATTTTTCTTCACCGCCTTTTATATCCGTCTGTTTTTATAACGCAAAACGCCTTTTTTAGTTCATATTCCGTTATTCTATTCCCGTATAATTATGCGGCGTAATAGCCCGCAGTTCTTCTTTTACCGCTTCGCTTACATTTAACGTTTCAACAAAATCGCGAATGGTGTCGGCATTAATCCCTGCATTGGTACGAGTTAACGCTTTCAACGTTTCATAAGGTTTCGGGTAACCTTCTCTACGCAAAATGGTTTGAATACCTTCGGCTACCACATTCCACATTTTATCTAAATCGCGATAAATGGCATCCTCATTCAACAACAACTTATTCAACCCTTTCAGTGTGCTTTGGAAAGCGATAAGCGTATGCGCCAAAGGCACTCCGACATTGCGCAATACGGTAGAATCGGTTAAATCTCTTTGCAAACGGGAAACAGGTAATTTAACCGACAAATGGTCAAATATAGCATTGGCGATACCCAAGTTTCCTTCGGAGTTTTCAAAGTCTATCGGATTTACTTTATGCGGCATAGCAGAAGATCCCACTTCGCCCGCCTTGATTTTCTGTTTGAAATACTCCATTGAAATGTATTGCCAGAAATCACGGTCGAGGTCTATCAAAATAGTATTGATACGTTTCAAAGCATCAAACAATGCCGCTAAATTATCGTAATTGGATATTTGAGTTGTCCATTCTTCTCGCTCGATACCTAATTTTTCTTTCAAGAAAGTGCCGGCAAACGCTTTCCAGTCTTTTTGCGGATAGGCTAAACGGTGCGCATTGAAGTTACCGGTAGCTCCGCCGAATTTGCCGCTAATAGGTGTGGCTTTGAGCAGCTCCAACTGTTTTTGCAAGCGATAAACAAACACTTTTACTTCTTTTCCCAATCGCGTAGGAGAAGCCGGTTGTCCGTGAGTTTTTGCCAACATGGGTATTTTAGCCCATTCATCGGCATATTTAGACAGGAGTGTTATTACTTCGTCAAGCATCGGGTAATATACATCGTCTAACGCCTCTTTGAGAGACATCGGCACGGACGTATTATTGATGTCTTGCGAAGTTAACCCGAAATGGATAAATTCTTTATACTGTTCAAGCGACAATTCATCGAATTTTTCTTTAATGAAATACTCTACCGCTTTTACATCGTGATTGGTAACCGACTCTATCGATTTTATTTTTTCGGCGTCTTCTTGCGAAAAACGGATGTATATCTGACGTAAATCATCGTAAACATCCTTATTTATCCCTTTTAATTGAGGTAATTGCTGTTCGCATAAAGCAATAAAATATTCAATTTCTACCCGTACCCGATAACGGATTAGAGCATACTCAGAAAAATAATCGGATAAAACGGCTGTTTTATTTCTATATCGGCCATCTATCGGCGATACTGCGGTTAATGATGTCAATTCCATAGTGTCTCTTTACAATTCTTGTGCAAAAATAGTGCATTCTCGGGGTATTACCATAATAAGCAACAATCTTTTTTACCACTGTTTTATTTTTTTGGCAAGTATGAAGTAATATCACAAACGACGCCTAACCGGAAATATCGTTAAAATAGCAAATAGTCGTCTTTTTTATCCACACAAAGAAAATATTTTGACGTTTTATTTTGCGGGATTAAATTTTTGCCTTACCTTTGCATCGCTTTAAAAAAGTTTCGGGCGTTTAGCTCAGCTGGTTCAGAGCATCTGCCTTACAAGCAGAGGGTCGGCGGTTCGAATCCGTCAACGCCCACGAAACAAATAGCAAGAGAGTTTCTTTTATTTTTTTATTCCCTAAATCGGGCGTTTAGCTCAGCTGGTTCAGAGCATCTGCCTTACAAGCAGA
>JAFUKV010000039.1 GCA_017467745.1 Bacteroidaceae bacterium
ATTGACAGTAATGCCTTTTGACCATAATTGTGAGGATAGTTCTCTGGTAAATAAAAGAAGTGCTAATTTTGTGTTGCCGTAAATAGGAATACGGAAAAAGTTTCCGTTTCTACCCTTTTCGAAAAATTCCGATTCTATTTTTCCGATAGCGTATGTGCATGACACGGTGTTTATAATGCGAGATCCTGCTTGCATTGCCGGTAAAAGCAAACGAGTTAATAGATAAGGTGCGATATAGTTAACGCTGACTGTACGTTCAAATCCGTTTTCTGTGATTCCGAATCCGGTACTTAATACACCGGCATTGTTCATTAGTAAATCTAATGTTCGTTTTTTTTGTATGAATCGTTCGGCGAAGTTACGTACAGATTGTAATGAAAGCAGATTGATTTGTTCTATCTCAATTGTGGCGTTTTTATATTCTGATTCTATTTCTGTTTTTATGCCGTATGCCGTGTTATTTGGTTCTTTGCAAGCCATAATGACGGAGTAACCGGCTTGGGCTAAGGATTTGGTAATAACCCTTCCCATACCACCGTCTGCTCCTGTAACGATTGCCCAATTCTTTTCCATTATTTATTTTCTAATTTTTCGATTTCTTTGATAATGCTTTTCGGTAAATTGTTTAGTTTTTTATGGCAGGCCATTTCTTTGCTGTACATGCGTGCTATGCAATAATTGCTGTGCCCGCAAGAACAACGGGCGTGTTCCTCGTCTCGCATTCGATTGACGAATGCCGGATCGTTTAATAAGGCGCGTGCCATAGAGACGAATTCAAAGCCGTCGTTTAGCACTTCGTCTATTTTATCGCGCGATATAAGTCCGCCTACATATACTAATGGAATATTTATTTCTTTCCGGAATTTAAGAGCGTCTTCTAAAAAATAAGCTTCTTTAAAAGGTACGCTTGGAACCATGATGCGTCCGGCCATCTTTACCCCTAAACTGAGCCATAGTTGTTTCATGTAATGTGTCATAGTATGAATAGGCATGGCGCCACGCATAACATACATAGGCGCACGGCTTACAAAACCACCGCTAAGTATCAGGGCGTGAGCGCCGCATTTTTCTAATGTGCGGCCTACTTCGAGGGCTTCGTCTATATCCATACCGCCTTTAAACCCGTCGCGCATGTTCATTTTTACCAGTACGGCCATGTCGTTGCCGGCCGCTTTCATCACTTCGTCCATTACCATGCGCATAAAGAGCATTCTGTTTTCGAGCGATCCTCCATATTCATCTTTTCTGTGATTAGTGTACGGAGACAGGAACTGACTGATTAAATAACCGTGTCCGGCATGTATTTCTATTGCGTCCATACCGGCTTCGCGAGCTAAATGTACGGCTTTACCGTATGAACGGGCCATCTCGGGAATTTCGTTTTTTCTCATGCCCCGTACGATAGTAGGAGAGTAGATATTGAACCCCGATGATGCGGAGATTGGTGTACATCCGCAAATGCTTTTGTGCGACATGTTTCCGCAGTGCCCTATTTGTATCGAAGCGGCGGCACCTTCATTGTGAATGGCGTCGGTTATACGTTTTACGCCGGGAATTACTTCCGGCCGTAACCATAGTTGGTGATTGAATGATAATCCGCTTTGTACTACTGAGGCATAAGCGAGAGTTGTCATGCCGATACCGCCTGCTGCCACAGAGCGGTGATAATTATACAGCATATCGGACGGTGCATTTCCGGGACACATGCCCTCAAAGGCTGCTGCCCGGATAGTTCTGTTGCGTAAAGTCAGGGGGCCTATTTTACCCGGAGTAAATAATATGGATGAATTCATGTTCGATAGTATTTTAATAAATATACGGTATTATTCTTTTTCTGTTTCCCATAGCTGTGCCGAACATGGTTTGATAGCGTTTATATATGGCATTGGAACGGGGAACTAAATTAGCGAATGTCCACCATGCGAATACCCATCCGCTGGCCGACCATGTCAATATGGCGAAGCCTGTCCATTCTACTATTTCTCCGAAATAATTGGCAGACGTAACGAATTTGAACATTCCTTTTTGGGGAAGGTAATGATTTGTATCTCCCGGTTTGCGAAGGTTGCGTACAATCCGGTCGGAGTGGATATTGATAAACATGCCGGTAAAAAATAGAATCGTTCCTACAATAAATTGCGGAGTAGTTAACCATTGAGGGGTATATTGAGTTTCGGGCGAGAGGAAAAATATCCATTCACCTTGCATATATCCGTTCAATACGTTGAACACGACACCCATCAGCATAATGCCTATGGGCATTTTGCTTTTACCTTTCATTAGAAAAGGAAAAATAAACGAACGTTGAAAATAGTGGATCTGAAAAAATAAAAAGATAATGCAAGGTACGATTTCTGTTCGTCTGTCGGAGATATACCATAAAATGGTCATAACGATGAAAACAGGAGCTTCCATAATCATCCATGCTAATTTGTTAGGTATCGCTTTTCCCCAGCGATTGTTGAATAGCATACCGTAGCCGGCTTCTACGAAATAAAGTGCGATGAAAACGATGAGGGCGATGCCTGTCATGCACCAAAGAAATATATGGAAAGCGTCTAAGTTCATAGTATAAATATTTGAGTGTTGAAGTTACGAAATATTACAAAAAGATGTTCCTTTTTTAATATATCTTAAAGTTTTCGGTTTATATATGATATCTGCTCCGGTGCATTAAAAAAATAAGGTTGTACGAGATTCCCGCCAACCTTATTTTCTTAATTTGCTTTATATCATTAGATTCCGAAACTGAGTAAAGAAATCTTATCGTATATCATACTTATTATACCCACCGCAAGTATGGCGGCAACGCAAATAGAGAGGCTTAACTTACTGGAACCGTCGGATTTTAGCGTTGCAATAGGTGTTTCGTTTTTGTTGATAAACATAGCTTTTACAACTAACAAATAGTAGTACAGAGCAATGATTGTATTAACAAGGGCAATGAACACCAAGACATAGAATCCTTCACGAGCAGCTGAGGCAAATATGAAGAATTTACTGAAAAAACCTGCGAACGGAGGGATACCTGCCAATGAAAACATAGCTAACATCATAGTCAAACTTAGTTTCGGATTGGTTTGGTATAATCCGTTGTAATCGTCCATATCAACTTTACCCGTCTTATTTTCGATAACCGAGATAACTCCGAATGCGGCTAAATTGGAGAATACATAAATCAGCAGATAATAAACAGCCGATGTCATACCCAAAACGGAGCCGGCTATAATACCCAACATTACATATCCTGCTTGCGATATGGATGAGAATGCCAAGAATCGTTTCAGATTCTTTTGGCGGATAGCGAATAAGTTAGCTACCGTTATAGTTACAATAATAATTCCGTATAATATATTTTGCCAGATTTCCACCATTCCGCCGAATACTTTAAATAAGATAACCATTAAAGCGAACGAGGCGGCAGCTTTTGATATAACAGAAAGGTATGATGTTACTTGCGTGGGAGCACCTTGATATACGTCTGCTGTCCACAAGTGGAAGGGTACCAATGAAATTTTGAATCCTACGCCGGAGAAGAAGAAAATCATTGCCATAATCTGCAACGGGTTGTTTACTATGTCGGCACTGATATTTTCGAAATAGAAAGAACCTGTTGTTCCGTATATGAATGAAAGACCGAATAACATGATTGCCGATGAAAATACGGCTGTAAAAATGTATTTGGCAGCGGCTTCGTATGAGTTTTGTTTATATTTTTCAAAAGCGACCAATGCGGCGATAGGCAATGATGCTGTTTCTAATCCGATATAGAATAGTAAGAAATTTCCAGCGGATACCATCAAATACATACCGAATAAGGTACTTAGTGTCAGGATATAAAATTCTCCGCGTCGTATTACGTTATCCGTATGGTTGAGCCAATGGTTACTTTGTAAGAATACCAGTAATGTACCGATGCTTAAAACTGTTTTTACTACCGACATGATAGGGCTTCCGTAATACATGCCGCCAAAAGCGCTACCATTATCCGCAGGTATGAAAGTATAAATAATATGCGCGGTTAAAAGTACACATGCCGTACCCGAAAAATACCGAAGGCTTTTTGCCGAGCCGAATGTGTCGAAAAGAAATAATAGAATAATGACTACCAGCAGCGATAACTCTTCGCGTAGCATTAAAAAATTTGAATAATCCATATACTTTAATTATAAGCGTTCTATGATTGAATGAAAACTTTGGCTGATCATATCGGCAATCCATGACGGAG
>JAFUKV010000040.1 GCA_017467745.1 Bacteroidaceae bacterium
AGTCGTTGAAGTAAGCAGGTACAGTGATAACGGCTTCGGTTACCTCCTATCCCAAGTAATCTTCGGCGGTTTTTTTCATTTTTTGAAGAATCATAGCCGAAATTTCTTGCGGGGTATATAGACGTCCGTCAATATCGATACGGGGTGTATTGTTGTCGCTGCGAACTACGCTGTAAGGTACACGCGATAGTTCTTTGGCTACTTGATCGTAAGTTTCGCCCATGAAACGTTTTATAGAGAAAATTGTTCTTTTGGGGTTGGTGATAGCCTGACGTTTTGCAGGGTCTCCAACTTTACGTTCGCCGTCGTCAACAAAAGCGACAATCGAAGGAGTTGTTCTACGGCCTTCGCTATTTGCAATAACTACCGGTTCGTTACCTTCCATTACGGCAACGCAGGAGTTTGTGGTTCCTAAGTCAATTCCAATAATTTTTCCCATTGTAGTAAGTATTTAATTAATTATTTTTCTGTTTGTTTTTGAAGCCTCGATGTTTTACGAGGTAATCCCATTGTGTAATGGTTTCACTTGTTTTTGCTCAAAAGATGTGCCAAAATGAAAATAAGAAAAAAAGTAATCTTTTGTCAGTTATGATTCATCCGGAAAGAATAATCTGTGTCATATTTTCTGTCTATTTGGCAGTTTTAGAAGATGAATAAGTCCCTGTTTTGAAGAAAAACAGATCTCCGGCTTATTTGTTTATCGGTGTCATAAAAATACAGCTTTTTTGTGATATGGGCAGAGAAATATGAAAGGGTATTGGTGTGGTTGAAAGAATTGATTATCGGTGTGTTATGATGTGAAAACAATAAGAGGTTTTCTGAAAATGAATTAATTATCGAAAAATTTCCGTATTCTGTCGAAAAAGAGTAAATTTGTTGCGATTTGTTTAAAAAAAACCGAAAGAGATTATCATAAAATATTAATTAAATCTTTGTATTATGAATCTTACTCATATTGAACACTTGGGGATTGCTGTGAAAAGTTTGGAAGCGGCTATTCCTTATTATGAAAATGTTTTAGGGCTTAAATGTTATGCCATTGAAGAAGTTGCCGACCAGAAAGTGAAAACCGCTTTTTTTAAGATTGGTCAAACAAAACTCGAATTGTTAGAACCGACTTCTCCCGAAAGCGCTATCGCTAAATTTATCGAAAAGAAAGGTGAAGGTATTCACCATTTGGCATTTGCCGTAGGAGATGGTGTTGCAAACGCTTTGGCCGAAGTAGAAGCCAAAGGTGTTCAATTAATTGATAAAGCGCCTCGTAAAGGAGCCGAAGGTTTGAATATCGCTTTTTTACACCCGAAAACGACTTGCAGTGTGTTGACAGAACTTTGTGAACATCCCGAAGAATAAAAATAAAAACGTTATACGATAAAGCAATGAGTGATCAACTTGAAAAAGTAAAAGAATTGATAGCCCTTCGTACAGAAGCACGTTTGGGCGGTGGAGAAAAGGCAATTCAGAAACAACACGATAAAGGAAAATATACGGCTCGCGAACGTATTGCCCAGCTGTTGGACGATGGAAGTTTTGAAGAGCTTGATATGTTTGTAAAACATAGATGTACGAACTTCGGGCAAGAAAAAAAATCTTTTCTCGGAGATGGTGTAGTTACGGGTTATGGTACGATTGAAGGCCGTTTAGTATATGTATTCGCACAAGATTTCACGGTTTTTGGCGGATCATTGTCAGAAACTATGGCTTTAAAAATCTGCAAGGTAATGGATATGGCCATGAAAATGGGTGCACCTGTTATCGGAATTAACGATTCGGGAGGTGCGCGTATTCAAGAAGGTATCAATGCCTTGGCTGGATATGCTGAAATTTTTCAACGTAACATTATGGCTTCGGGCGTAATACCTCAAATATCTGGTATTTTCGGCCCTTGTGCCGGTGGTGCGGTTTATTCTCCGGCTTTGACGGACTTTATTATCATGACGCAAGGTCCGTCTTATATGTTCCTTACAGGTCCGAAAGTGGTAAAAACCGTAACTGGCGAGGATGTTTCGCAAGAAGATTTGGGCGGTGCGTCTGTTCATGCAACAAAATCGGGTGTAGCTCATTTTGCCGCAGAAACCGGAGAAGAAGGATTATCTATAATCCGTAAATTAATAAGTTTTATTCCTCAAAACAATTTGGAAGAAGCGCCGTTGGTAGAATGCAATGACCCGATAGACCGTTTGGAAGATTCTTTGAACGAGATTATTCCCGATAGCCCCAATAAGCCGTATGATATGTATGAGGTGATAGGTGCTATTATAGATAACGGAGAATTTCTTGAATTGCAACGCGACTATGCTAAAAACATCATTATTGGATTTGCCCGTTTTAATGGACAGTCGGTAGGTGTTGTCGCTAATCAGCCGAAGTTCTTGGCAGGGGTATTAGACAGCAACGCATCTCGTAAGGCGGCTCGTTTTGTTCGTTTCTGCGATGCGTTCAATATTCCTTTGGTAACGTTGGTTGATGTTCCGGGGTTCCTTCCGGGTACAGGCCAAGAGTATAACGGGGTTATTTTACATGGCGCTAAATTATTGTATGCTTACGGAGAAGCAACCGTACCCAAAGTAACTGTTACGTTGCGTAAATCGTACGGAGGCTCTCATATCGTAATGAGCTGTAAACAATTAAGAGGAGATATGAATTACGCATGGCCTACTGCTGAAATTGCAGTGATGGGTGGTGCTGGAGCAGTGGAAGTATTGTATGCGAAAGAAGCGAAAAACGCTCCGGATCCTGCGCAATTTATGGCGGAAAAAGAAGCGGAATACACCAAATTGTTCGCTAACCCTTATAATGCTGCTAAATACGGATATATCGATGATGTTATCGAACCTCGCAATACTCGTTTCCGTATTATCCGCGCATTGCAACAGTTACAAACGAAAAAACTAACCAATCCTGCTAAAAAGCACGGAAATATACCTCTGTAATTTTAAAGTTATGAATAGAAAGAATATAGGGGTAACAATGGTGTTGCTGATTGCGTTTTGCATGGGTTCTTTTGCGCAAGGAGCCAAAAGCATTCGCATCAACGAA
>JAFUKV010000041.1 GCA_017467745.1 Bacteroidaceae bacterium
TATATTACATCCCGTATGGCATCTAATCCTTCTTGTACCGTATAGTTTATTTCGTGATGTACTGTTCCGATAAAATTCGCTACTTTCTTTGCGGCAGCCAAATCGGGAGAGCCTTTTAATCCTACGGCGAAAGAGTGCAGTTGAGGCCACCAAGCCGTTGTGGCGCTGTTTTCTTCAATTCGTTTAGAGGCGTATTTTTTAGCTATTGCCGATATAATAGACGAATCCAGTCCTCCGGAAAGAAGAACTCCGTAGGGGACATCGCTCATTAATTGACGTTTTACGGCGTCTTGCAACGCATCGTGCAATTCGTTTATGTCAGCAGGATTGTTTTTTACTGCTTCATAATCTTCCCAGTCGCGTTTGTACCACTGTATCATTCTTTTGTTGTCGCTATACCAGTAGTGGCCGGGAAGAAAAGGTTCTATGTTACGGCATATACCTTCGAGAGCTTTCAGCTCTGATGCAACGTATATACTATTATCATCATTATACCCTATATATAAGGGAATTACGCCTATCGGATCGCGGGCAACCAGAAATGCCTTTTTTTCTCTGTCGTACAAAGCAAATGCAAATATGCCGTTTAGGTCTTCTAAAAAATTAATTCCTTTTTCTTGATATAGGGGTAGAATTACTTCACAATCTGAACCGGTGAGAAATTCATATTTTCCTTCAAATGATTTCCGGATATCTCGATGGTTGTAGATCTCTCCGTTTACTGCTAAAACCAATTTTCCGTCTTTGCTTTTTAGAGGTTGTCCTCCGGAGGCCGGATCTACGATAGATAACCGTTCATGAGCCAAGATGGTATTTTCATCACAATAGATACCTGACCAATCTGGACCTCGATGACGAATCTTTTTCGCCATTTTCAATACTTGGGGACGGAGTCCCGATATATCTCTCTGCTGATTAAAAACGCCGACAATACCACACATTTTAATTTGATTTTTATATTTACGTTGCAAATATAAAAATCAAATTCGACATTATGATATATTTATTACTGTTTTTGTGGAATTTTGTTTGTATTTTTATAATTATTATGGTATAATGCTTTGTTTTGGGCTCCTTGCGTATCTAAAAATGTTTTTTATTTTTGGTTGTGAGCACTGCGATGTTTCGTTTTAAGCCCTCATATTTGGCTCTTTTTACGGCTGAATTTTTGAATAACATTCGGTATTCTTCCGAAGATAGCGTTTGCATCCGTTCGTAGTCTAATTGTAAAAATTCGGGGTGAGGACGAAATTCCGGAACGGAAGACGGTACAGCAAAACGATTGTAAGGGCATACTTGTTGGCATGTATCACATCCGTACACACGGTTTCCTATGTTTGAAATAATAGATTGCGGTAATTCCGACCGATTTTCTATTGTTTGATACGAAAGGCATTTGTTAGCGTTTAATCCTGTGGAAATAGATAATGCTCCCGTAGGACAGGCGTCGATACATTTCCGGCAGTTACCGCAACGATTTTGTTGAGGAATATCAGGAGGAAGAGCAAGCGTAGAAACAATAACTCCTAAAAAGAAATAAGAGCCTTTATGTGGGATAATAAGTTGAGTGTTACGACCTATGAATCCAATGCCGGCTTGTTGTGCCCAGTATTTTTCCATAATTGGAGCCGTATCGGTAAAATATCGGCCTTGCGTATCGGGTGCGATACGGAGTAAGAAGGAAAACAATTCGGCTAATTTCTTTTTCATTACGGTGTGGTAATCTTCACCGTAAGCGTAATATGCGAATTGGGGATGAGATGCCGGTTGTTTTTCTGCCGGAAAGTAGTTAAGAGCTACGACAATAATAGAACGAGCTTTCTCTACTAATAAACACGGATTATAGCGTATGTCTTCATAACGGCGCATGTATTCCATTTCAGCGCAATATCCGGCTTCTAACCAATTTTGAAAGCGTTTTTTTGCCTCTTCCGATACTTCGGCGGCTTCGGCGAAACCGCACGCATCGAAACCGATTTTTACCGCTTCGTTTTTTATTAGTTTGGCTTTTTCAGAGGAGAGCGAATTCATAACCTTGTGCCAACATCCATTCCAATGAAAGCGGGAGTGCATAGCGCAATTTTTTTTCGGCTTTCAACGAATCGTGAAATACAATAATCGAGCCGTTGCGAACATAACGCTTTACGTTTTCAAAAACTTGTTCTTTCGTTACTTTTTTGCTGTAATCCCGTGTTACTACATCCCACATGATAATGCGATATTTTCGTTGCAATATTTTAACCTGAGCGGGCATCATGTGTCCGTGAGGTGGCCGAAACAGAATACTGCCGATATGTTTGTCTGCCAATTCTACATTACGGGTATATGCTCGGGGAGAGTAGTGCAATCCCTGTATGTGATTCATTGTATGATTTCCCGTGTGATGTCCTCGCCGAAGTATTTCATCATAAATATCCCGGTGCTTTACAACATTATCGCCTACACAGAAAAAGGTAGCTTTGATTCCGTATTTATCTAATAAATCAAGTACCCATGGCGTTACTTCGGGAATAGGACCATCGTCGAACGTTAAATAAATAGCGTTGCGTGGTCCGGGTATGCGCCAGAATGTTTCGGGAAATAACATTCTGTATAATATTGGAGGTTGTTCTATTAACATGAAATAAAATAAACGGCAAGACCTGCATAGAAGCCGGCTTGCCGTCATTTTTTAGTTATTGTTTTGGTTGTTGTGCACTTGAATTGAAAATTGCGTCATACGCATTTGCGAATACTTCTAACTCTTGACGATATTTTGCGCTTAAATCCGCTTGATTATTTTCTTTCAGAATGGCGGAGACATAATGCAAAGTTCTGATGTTTGATAACAAACTTTGTCCTACTGAAAGGAAGTGGCTCGGTTTGAGATTGAAATACCAATCGAGCATTTCAATGGACGAGTCTCCCATTTCCGATAATAAAGCTATCGCTTTTTCCGGTTGTCCGAGTTTGAAATAATATTGTCCGAAGAATGTAAAATTCTCTTCTGTCATCGGTACGATACTGGACGGAATTTTTTCCATACACAGATTAAGCGCATTCAATGCTTTTTCCGTTTTGCCTTCTTCTATCAGCGCATTTACTAACCGAGAAAAGACCAGACGCATGTGCAGACACATTCTTCGACAATTTTCGTCCATATATACGTCCGGATTTTCAAGTCCGCCCCATTTAAACTTATTCATTACGATGTCGTATGTTTTATCTGCATCCATAGAGGCCATACCTCCTTTTATCGGAGCGACGCGGAACGCTAACCCTACGGTTTGCAAGTAATTTTGCAGTCCGACGTATTCAGACGATGGGACGGTAGAGGCAAAATACATGGAACGGTTCCATCCATTGTTTGCAATGTTGTTGAGAATAGATAAAACGGCTATCTTTTCTTTTGACAGATACGGAGCTGAGTAAGAAAGCGTCATTTCTTTTACAATGCTGTCTGCATATTGAGGGGAGACAGTACCGGAATTAACAACAACGGCAGAGTCGATAGGAATAGTAAATGAGTTTGACGGTAATGTATTTAACCGATCGTTATTTCCCGAATCGTATAAAGTGCGTTCATCTTCCGAAAGCATCCATTTAATAGCCGAATCCAATTTCATGGAGCCCTTTATTTTCGGTACTATTTTTACGATGTCGCGTTTTCCTTGCGCATATTGTTCGGGGGTCATACCCAAAGGTAGGGGAGCCGAAGTATAAGAAGGGTACAACATTTGTGTATAATACCAATCGGTTTGCAGGTAACTCAAATTACATACTCTTACGTCTGTGCGGAATCCTTCCACTTCTTGTACGTACCATAGCGGGAAAGTATCATTATCTCCTTGTGTAAAGATTATGCCGTTTTCATCGACACACGAAAGATAATTCATTCCGAAATCTCGGGCTAAATAACGTCCGGAGCGGTCATGGTCGTCCCAGTTCTGGCCTATCATTTGTATAGGAACAAAAAGACATACAACTGACGCGATAGCGGCAGAAACTTCTTTTTTCTTCAAAATACGATTCAATCCTTTTGCAACGGCCAGTACGCCTAGTCCGACCCATATAGCGTATGCGTAAAAAGATCCGGCATAAGCGTAGTCGCGTTCACGAGGTTGGTACGGCGTTTGGTTCAGATAGATGACAATAGCTATTCCCGTCATAAAGAACAAGAAGAAAGTTACCCAGAAGCTCTCAATTCCTTTACGTCCGGCATACGCTTGAAACAATAACCCGATAATACCCAATAAAAGAGGAAGCATATAGTAGTAATTGCGGCCTTTATTGTTTGCGTATACAGATGGCAATGTATCTTGATCGCCTACCATATGTTTGTCTATAAAATTAAATCCGGTAATCCATTTGCCATGTTGTACTTCACCATGTCCTTGTATGTCGTTTTGACGTCCGGAAAAATTCCACATGAAGTAACGCCAGTACATGTGGTTTAATTGGTAGTCGAAAAAGAAACGTAGATTTTCCCAGAATGTCGGCTGCATGACAGTCTTGACTCCCGATTCCGATTCGAACGGTGCGGCAACCACTACCGGTTTTCCTTTGTATCCGCTCCATTCTTTATATGCGGCGATATGTTCTGCTTTATCGCTGTACATACGAGGGAATAAAACATCCAATTCCGGATTATAAACATAATTATATTTGTAGCCGGTAATGATGTACTTATCTTTTTCATCGGGAGAACTTTTTAGTTTTTTATTCCATATAGGAGCTTCGACTTTTCTTTTCAATAAGCCCGAACGCATTCCCGATTGCGTGTCGGTAACTACATCATAAGTTACGTCAGATACAAATGTCCGACCAAAAAGTAATGGGTTATCGCCATATTGTTCCCGGCTGATATAACGGCCTAATGAGAAAATGTCCGAAGGGTTGTTTTCATCTAACGGAGTATTTGCCGATGCTCGAA
>JAFUKV010000042.1 GCA_017467745.1 Bacteroidaceae bacterium
ATATTGCTTATCTGTTACTACATATCCGCTGGCATCGCTTCCGTCGCCTTTGGCACGTATTGTACCGTCTACTGCTTCCCAAGATGTTAATTTGTCGCTGTTATAATTTTTCCAGCCGTTCATTGTTTTACCGTCGAAAAGCAGCACCCATCCGTCAGCAACCTCTTCGGGGGTGAGTTTGTTCTGTTCTTCTGTACAAGAAGAGGTCAACAAAGAAAGAGAAAGTGCACAAGAGTATAGGGCTTTTCTCGCAATGTTGCATTTACTTTCAATTTTCATAGTTTGTGTTTTAATTAAAATAATATGTGTCCGTGAATTTTTTAGTTGTAAAAGAGCAAAATATTTTCTATGATTTTCGTAACAAAAATAATCGATTTATTTAAATAATTATATAAGGTTTGCAAAAAACGAATTTTTATGTTTTGTTTTTTGAAAGCATATATTTAATGGGAAATAAAAGATTGATTTTTTGTTATTAAAAATATAAGCCGAAGCCAAGTTTTATGCCATATTGATTATATTTATCCGCAAAACTGTGTTTCCAGTAAACTCCCGGTTCGAGAGAAATATTATGCGTTAAAAATATGGCATAGCCTATGTCCGCGTTAAACAGAAAATAGTCTGGTTTGCGGGTTTTCTCGTTGTTGTAGTCGCGTATCCACTGTTTTTGGTAAGCTACTTCCGCACCTAAAAACAGGCGAGAAAAGAGGTAATAACGAACTCCTGTGCTCAAATCGAAAGAATTCGATTTGTATTTGTCTTGTTTATCTATTTGGAATCCTGCGCCGACAATAAAAGCGAAATTATCGGTAATAAAGTTCCCGGTTTTTACGCCGAATCCTAATCTTAGGCGATCATCTTTTCCCAAAGAATTTTCAGTACCGCTTAAATCGAATGCGGAAAATTGAGGGTTGAAAAACCAGTAACCTTTTTCTGTTTGAGCATTAGCTGTCGCAATAAAACAGAAAAGGCAAATAAAAGAAAACAAAGATTTTTTAAGCATATAATTTGACTTTGATAGTTTTTTCAGATATAAAAGAACTTTAATGCAATTAAAGTATTTGGTCATCGCGTAAAAAACGACGTCCGGATGCCTCTCTTCTTTTACGTGTTTCTTCTCTGAATTTATTTTTTCTCTTTAAGACGATTCTTAATATGAAAATAATAATGAGTGTAACACCGATAATGCCGAAATATTCAAGGTATTTTCCTTCGTTTGAAAATTTCTCCCAACCGAAAAACGCCATAATTATTAAATAGATTAATAGTAAACCGGTAATAAGGTTATATCTTTTCATTCTACAATCCTTTCTCTAAAATTTTAATATAGCGGTGTTTGGTCTAACGTTTGTTTATATTTACAATTGAGATTCCAATTCTTTTAGTTTATTATAAATCGAAATACAAGCCCAAGCGTCAGTAGCGGCATACCGTTTTTGCCCATCGTTTAACGTCTCTGCTTCCCAGTTGGATAGTCGTTGACTTTTAGATATTTTTTTATGAAAAAGCAAAGCGTATATTTTTTGCAGACTTAATTCTTGGATATTAAACGGCATTATGTATGTTTGAATATCTACGAATCCGGCTGGCTCTATCGGTGCAATTTTGCGTAACATACCGAAATCGTCCCGTAACGACAGTCCTACTTTGGTAATTTTCTCATTATTGAGCAAATTTAGTAAAGATTCCGGAAAACCAATCATATTCAACCGAAATAAAAAACAGGTTTTATCGGTTGATAATTGAAGTAGGGCAACTTTATTTGTTTTTCCTTTCTTAAAGGAGGGACGAGTTTCTGTGTCGAAGCCTAATAGTTCTTGCGTTTGCAAATATTTTATCGCCTTTTCGCAGTCAGCCAAAGAATCTATTACAATAATATTTCCGGTAAAGCGTTCCAACTCTAATATGGAAATTTCTTCTTTCGATATGGTAGTTGGTATTTTATTATTCATTCCAGTGATCTAAATTCGATTCATCTTTCCATTCAGCCATTCGCTGTTCCAGTATTGACCGGGTATTATCGTTGTCGATTTCCGTTTGGATGTCTTCTGTTTCATCTTCGCTGTCAGGAGAGAATACGATACTATGTAAAGGGCGCAATACATTTGTTAGTTTTTGTCCCCAGTAATTCTTGAAATTTGTCCGGCAGTTGTATAATGCTTCGTACTTTTGTTCTTCTATCCCTATTCGGTAAATAGAGACAAAATCTTTTACATCTTGATATATGTCTGCAATATCTTCTGAAATATAAGCGACGATAGGTGTATCGCTATATTGCATATCGGCCATAAACACCTCTAAATAGCTGTCTTGGTTACCCATGAGCGAAGCAATGTGGTTTCTGATAAGTTCGTATACGTCTTCTGTAACGAACTTTTCCGAAATATACATATCTTCCGGTTCTTCACACTCGGGTAACATACAGGCTTTTAAATACAAGAACGGTAAAATTTTTACGGCAGTATCGGTAAAGTTTTTTCTGTTATAAGTAGGAGCTTGTTCTATAAACGAACAAAATTCTTTGGCTACGGTAATAAATTCGATTGTATTTTTATGATATATAATTTTGTCCATAGTTCATTGTCTATATAAATCTTTACCAAGAATGTATTTATATACATTTTCCGGTAAAAAAAAGTTCATGTTTTTCTTTTCTGCAATGGCAGAACGTATAAAAGTTGACGATATTTCTATACAGGGGGCTGTTGTCAATTTGACGTTAGGATGAGATGGCAGTTTTTCTATTTTGTATCCGGTACGGGGATAAATCAATATAGAAAAACGGGAAAGAATATTTTCTGCATCTTTCCATCTGTTGAAAATAAGCCAATTATCAGCACCAATAATAAGCGAGAATTTTCGTTCCGGGTATTTTTTTTCTAATTCATTCAACGTATTGATTGTGTATGATGGTACTGGCAAATTGCATTCAATGTCGCAACACTTGAATCGAGTATTTTTTTTTATGGCTAATTCAACCATTTCCAAACGCAGTTTTTCGTTAATCAATACGCTTTGATGTTTCATCGGGTTTTGCGGACTGACTACAAACCATACTTCATCTAACCCCTCATATTCTGCCATATATTGGGCTAAAATGAGATGTCCGGTGTGTATCGGATTGAATGAGCCGGATAAAATACCGGTTTTTATTGGTTTGGCAACGTCCATTTAAAAACTTACGATTCGTGAATGAATTTTGTTACGATTTGTAATGCCTCTTGTTGGGCTTTTTCCAGATTGTCATTAACGATAACAGTATCGAATTTCGGGGCGAAAGAGAGTTCGTATTCTGCTTTTTGCAGTCTATTTTCTATAACATCCTGTGTATCAGTGCCTCTATTTTCTAAGCGTTTGCGCAATTCTGTTAATCCCGGAGGTTGTATAAAAATAGATTTCGCCAGATTTCCATACATTTTCTTTATATTTACGCCTCCTACAACATCTACGTCTAAAACGACATTTCGTCCCGCTTTTAATAAATGTTCTACCTCTTCTTTTAATGTTCCGTAGAAGCGATCTTTATACACTTCTTCGTATTCCAAAAAATCGCCTTTTTTTATTCGGGCACGGAATTCGTCGGGCGAGAGAAAATAATACTCTATTCCGTTCTGTTCGGTTCCTCTCGGGGGACGGGAGGTCGCAGAAATGGAAAACGACAATTTTAAGTCAGGATATTGTAATAAATAGTTAATGATAGTCGATTTTCCGGAACCGGATGGCGCCGAAAATATAATTAATTTACCCTGCATGATACACAATTATTATAAAACGTTTAATACCTGTTCTTTTATCTGTTCCAACTCGTCTTTCATGCGGACTACCAGTTTTTGCAGTTCTACGTGGTTCGATTTCGAGCCCATTGTGTTTATCTCTCTTCCGATTTCTTGGCTGATAAATCCTAATTTCTTGCCTTGTCCTTTTCCTTGTTCTAAC
>JAFUKV010000043.1 GCA_017467745.1 Bacteroidaceae bacterium
CATAGACCGACATTTAGCAGCCAACCGGCCTATAATAGTGGGTACTCACCACACATTCAATTATGGGGTAAACGAAGGCACAACCGATCATTTTGTAGTGATTACCGGACGAGGGTACGATTCGGAACAACAAAAATATTACTATACCTATATGGAAACCGGCCGCGAAGAATCGGCTGCCGGATGCAATACGAAAGAAAACCGGTTCTACTATGATGAGAAAACTCAAACATTGACGGACGATCTTACATATAGAACAGATAAAGACGGGAATCATAAATCTTTGACAGTAACCCAAGTCCGTCCCAACGACGGGAAAAATCTCAACGAAACAATAGTACAACCGGCTAAACCGTAAAAAAAGAATACGATTATGAGAAAAAACATTTTAATACTGTTTCTGCTGATAGAGAACGTTATTTATGTATTCGGGCAATACGAAGAGGTTCGTAAAGAATTAGATCGTGTATCTATAAGACCATTGCCATATACCAATGCCCCCAAGAATCCGCCGAGAAAAGCTCCGGTCATATATACGGAAAATGCTATTATATATCCTGACGATTCCGGACCATTTCCTCATTCAATGGTAGATAAAATGGAACTCCCTATTTTTGTATATACTGATTATGAATGTACTCAAAAATTACCCATATCCTTTCAATCGGAGGACGACGTGGATGGTTTTCGGTTTATTTCGGATAAGCACGATTGTTACGTTTTGTATGTGCATATCGCTGGAGAATCTTTCAATCATTACAGAAACTTATTGGCAACTTTCGATAAAACCGGAAAACGCATAGACTACATCGAGGTCGGATTAAAGTGGGACACATGGGTTTGTTTAGAACAATTCAGTATAGATACCGCAATGCAAGTGGTTGTAAATAAACTGACCCCAATGGAAAAAGAACCCGTTTCTAAATACGATTTCAAATCGTTTACCGGTTACCGCACCGACACCTATTACCAAATTCTCGCAAACGGAGAGATAATCAAGACGAAAGAAGTAGTATTTGAGCCACAATTATATTATGGCCCTACACCGGAAGAGCGAAAAGAAGGATATTGCTATTTTATCTCTCGGGGTGACGAGAAAGTAAAAACCATAACCGAATGTAATGAGCGGGTATCGAGCCCTTACCCTTAAAACGAACGATATGAAAAGTAAAGCACTAATCTTAGGCGGTTTAATAAGTATTCTATTTTCCGCCTGCCAACCGGCCAAACCGTAAAAAGGAGTACGATTATGAGAAAACACATTTTAATACTGTTTCTGCTGATAGCGAACGTTATTTATGCACTCGGGCAATACGAAGAGGTTCGTAAAGAATTAGATAGTGTAATTGTGAAACCATTGCCGTATACCAATGCCCCCAAGAATCCACCGAGAAAAGCTCCGGTCATATATACGGAAAACGCTATTATACATCCCAAAGTTTCCACTTCATTTAAGCAGCCGATAATAGGCAAGATGGAACTCCCTATTTTTGTATATACAGATTATGAATGTACTCAAAAATTACCTGTCTATCCTCCGTCTGATGGCAATATGGGAGGATTTCAATTCGTTTCGGATAAGCACGATTGTTACGTTTTGTATTTGAACATTGCTGATGAGGAATTCAATCATTACAGGAGGTTATTAGCAACTTTCGATAAAACCGGAAAACGAGTAGACTACATTGAGGTCGGACTGAGTTGGGACGCATGGATTTGTTTAGAACAATTCAGTATAGATACCGCAATGCAAGTGGTAGTAAACAAACTGACTCCCATGGAAAAAGAACCCGTAAAAAACAGTTTCTTTGAATCGTTTACCGGTTACCGCACCGATACCTATTACCAGATTCTCAAAAACGGAGAGATAATCAAGACGAAAGAAGTAGTATTTGAACCTCAATTATATTACGGCCCCACACCGGAAGAACGAAAAGAAGGGTATTGGTATTTTATCTCTCGGGGCGACGAAAAAGTAAAAACCATAACCGAATGCAATGAGCGGGTATCGAGCCCTTACCCTTAAAACGAACGATATGAAAAGTAAAGCACTAA